>JALVZH010000177.1 GCA_027022105.1 Bacteroidales bacterium
GCTAAAACCTGCCCAACAGGTCGATAATTAACTTTTTACGGCGGGAAGAAACGGGAATCTCTTTTCCGTTTTTCAGGACGAGGAAACCGCCGTCGGCTTTGTCTATTCTTTTTACAAAATTCAGATTAACAAGGTAGGATTGGTGGGGACGAAAGAAGTTGTAATCCTTTAACATTTCCGCAAAGCTCTTAATGCTGTCCGAAACTATAATCTCCTCTCCCTGTTCCAGATAAAAAGAGGTGTAGGCATTGTCGCTGCGGCAATAAACAATTTCGTTAATATCAACAAGATGTATTGCCTCCGCCGTACGCAAAACAATTTTTCCCGGTTGGGTTTGCTTTTTGTAATTTTCAAGCAGATAATCGTTTTGGGCCTGCCGGTTTTCAGAGGGATAAAGCGTATCTATAGCATGCTGAATTGCCTGTTGAAATTCCACCTCGTTTACGGGCTTCACAATATAATCCACCGCACTGAATTTAATGGCTTTCAGGGCAAAACTGTCGAAAGCCGTAATAAAAACCACTTTAAAGTTATAAGGTTTCAATGCCTGTAAAACCTGAAATCCGGTACCGCCTTTAATTTCAATATCCAACAACACCAAGCCGGGTTTTGTTTTTTTCAGCAATTCCACCGCCGTTTTTACCGAACCCGCTTCCCCAACCACCTGAATATCCGGAAAATATTCGTTCAAAAGCCGCTTGTTCAGGGCTCTGTTGGCTGGGTTATCGTCGATAATGGCTGCTGTAATCATTATACTATTATAGGCAAATGAATTGTTACACGGGTTCCGGTTTCTCCCTCTTCGCTAAGGTCGGTAAACCGTATTTCGAATTTCTTTTTATACCGTTTTTGCATCAGTTGTCGTCTCATTTCAAAAATTTCCATAGCCATAGAACGGTGGTTTTTCCTGTTTTGCTGTTTTGCAAAATTAATACCCAAACCGTTATCTTCAACCGTTACCTCCAAAATATCTCCCAAATCGTTGAACGACAGCAATAACATTCCCTTCTCCTCTTTTTGCATCAGGCCGTGTTTTATGGCATTTTCCACAAAGGGTTGAATGGCCATGGGGGGAATATTAATGAATTCGGTATCCAAATCCTCACCAAAGTCTGTTTGATAATCAAAATGTCCGCCCGAACGCAGTTTTTCCAGCTCAATGTAGCTCTCCAGCATTTCAAGCTCTTTATACAACGGAATGCTCTCCTCTTTTGAATATTCCAACACCGTGCGCGTAATGGATGAGAATTTGGTCAGGTAAAAAGAGGCCTCTTTTGTTTTTCCGCTGTTTATCATCTCCTGAATAGAGGCCATGGCATTAAAAATAAAATGCGGGTTCATTTGCGAACGCAACAACTGCTGCTCCAGCATGGCTACCCTGTATTCGGCTTTCAACTTGTTGAGGCGGAAAATAAAAACACCTGCCAGAATGGTGATTATCAGAATAATAATTAGCAAAACGGTTAAACGGATGTACTGGTTGTAAATTTCGTTTTTTGCCGTTAACAGCTTGATAGTGTGTTCTTTTTTTTCGGTTTGATACTTTGTTTCCAGTTCCGCTATTTTGGTACGTACATCTTTGTCGCGCAACCTGTTTTCGAAATTCCTCAACGAATCGTTCCACCGGAAAGCCTCTTTATAATGTCCCGATTTTTTTTCCGCTTCGTAAAGCAACCGCAGCGTAATCAGTTTTTCGCTTGCATAGTTGCTCAGGTAAGGGCTTCGGATGTTCTCTTTTAAAAGTTGAAGCGCATTGCCATAGCGTCCCGTTTCCATATACAACTCCGCTTTGCTGTTGTTTGCAACAATTTGATTAAAAGGATTTTCCGAAGGATATTGATCGGCTTCCAAAAGCAACTTCAATGCTTTTTCAGGTTTTCCATTCTGATGATACAGTTCCGACAAACTGCTTAACGAAGCTTTAATACCATTTACATAATTTATCTTGCTACTGATTTCCATTACCGTATCGAAATATCGAAAAGCGAGGTCATTGTGATTTTCTTTCCGGGCAATATCACCCAGATTTTGATAAATAATGGCTTTTTCCATGCTGTTGGCACAGTTGTCCAAATCTTTTACATCATAGGCCCTCTCAATGTATTTTTTCCACTGTTCATGATTTCGGGCGGCTTTTGCTATTTCGGCAGCCTTAATGTAGTAAAAGCTCAAATGCGATGAGTCGGCAATGGATTCCTTAATGGCCAGTGCCTTTATCAACCGGCTCATTCCCTTTTCAAAATCTCCCATTTCCTTGTAGTTATCGCCGATATTCAGGTAAATGGCAGCCATGCGGTTGCTGTCGTTGAGCTGAACGGCAGCGGCAAGCGCCTCTTCATAAAGGGCGGTAGAAAGGTTTTTTTCGCCCAAATCCCAGTAGTTTCCGGCCAGGTCGTTGGCTATGGTTGATACGGCTTTGTTGTTGCGTAAAGCATGGGCCAGTTTCAGTGCCTCACGGAAATAATCCAAAGAGCGTTTTTGTGCTCCTTTGTTGGACAGCAAAAGTGCGAATTTGTAATACAAACGGGTTAAATTCAGACTGTCGCCGGATTTGGGATACAACTCTTTAACTTTTTGATAATACGGTTCCAACGGCGACGAGGCCGTTTTGAGAACCATCTCCACGGCAGACAGTTCGTAAGGAATGGCCTCTTTGTATCTCCCCGCCTTCTGCAACGTGTAGCTTATTTTTTCGAAAGTTTCCACCATTCCTGCCAAATCACGGTGCTTTTGTTGCATGTCGAGGACATTTTTAAAAAACAGGACGGCTTTGTCGTAATCCCTGTGTTCCAAAAAGTAATTTCCCACACTATCCGGTTGCACCGATTTTTTTTGAAGTGAGTCGTTTATTTGGCCGGTATAAACAATAGAGAAACCGGTAACAAAAGGCAACAGAAAAAGGATTATAACAACTACAGTACACTTTCGGTGCACTACAAATGCAATATTAATAATTGAGTCGGATTCTTCAAACTGTTTCATTT
>JALVZH010000178.1:0-871 GCA_027022105.1 Bacteroidales bacterium
TCGCACTGCTGGTCGATGGCGGCATTCATAAAATAGGCAACCATGGTGGGTGCAGGGCCGTTAATGGTCATGGAAACGGAAGTCTTGGGGTCGGCGAGGTTAAATCCCGAGTAGAGTTTCTTTGCATCGTCCAAACAGGAAATGGAAACACCGGAATTACCTATTTTTCCGTAAATATCGGGTCTTCGTGCCGGATCCTGTCCGTACAGGGTTACCGAATCGAAAGCCGTGGAAAGGCGTTTGGCAGGCATTCCTTTGGAAACATAATGAAACCTGCGGTTGGTTCGTTCGGGGCCTCCTTCGCCGGCAAACATACGGGTGGGGTCTTCGCCCTCGCGCTTGAACGGAAATACTCCGGCGGCAAACGGAAATTCTCCGGGAACATTTTCCTTTAACGACCAACGCAATATTTCTCCCCAACTGGTGAACCTGGGCATGCTTACTTTGGGAATTTTGGTGTGCGACAGCGACTCGGTATGCGTTGCTATCTTAAACTCCTTGTCCCTGACTTTAAAGGTGAAATATTCATCCGCATAAGCTTTCTTTTTCTTTTCCCAGTTTTCCAGTATCCGGACATTTTTCGGGTCAATCTCAAGCAGCAGCCGGTTATAAGCCTCTTTCAGTTTGTCGCGGGTTTCGTTGTCTCCCGCTTTTTCCATTTCGTCGATGGATTGTTTGAGGCTGTACAGCCTTTGTGCCAGTTCCGATTGCCCGTCAGCCCATTTGTTGTAGTCACGAACCGTTTCCGAGATTTCCGAAAGATAACGCGTGCGTTGCGGCGGTATGATGTGGATTTTTTCGGCCATTTCGGCTTTTGTTTCCAGATGACTGTGAAAATCGAAGCCGGTTTTTTCCTTTATTTTTTCAAGAA
>JALVZH010000178.1:881-29831 GCA_027022105.1 Bacteroidales bacterium
GTATCAGAGAAACCACCAGCTAGCTGGTGGTTTCTCTGATACTGTTTTTTTACATCGCGCAGGGCGTCCAAAGCACCGCGCTTGTCAAATTTATTCAGAGCGATAATATCGGCATAATCCAGCATGTCTATCTTTTCCAACTGACTGGCTGCTCCGTATTCGGGGGTCATTACATACAATGAAACGTCGCTGTGGTCAACAATGGCCGTATCCGACTGTCCGATACCCGAAGTTTCAAGAATAATCAGGTCGAAGCCGGCAGCCTGAGCAATGGTTTCGGCATCTTTCACATATTTGGAAATAGAGAGGTTCGATTGCCGCGTTGCCAGCGACCGCATGTAAACCCGTTCGTTATCAATGGAATTCATGCGGATTCTGTCGCCCAGTAAAGCTCCGCCCGAACGTCTTCGTGAAGGGTCAACGGAAATAATGGCAATGGTTTTATCATCAAAATCGTTGAGGAACCTGCGTACGATTTCATCAACCAGGGATGATTTTCCGGCGCCCCCCGTTCCGGTAATACCCAGAACCGGTGCACGATTCTCTTTAGTTTTTTCTTTCAGGCTGTCGAGCAGGCCGGCTACCTCGTCGCGGTGGTTTTCAGCAGCCGAAATAAGACGGGCAATGGAAACGTAATCCCGTTTTAAAATATCCTCTTCGGTAACTTTTATTTCTTTTCCGGTGGGGAAGTCCGATTTTTCCAGCAGGTCGTTAATCATTCCCTGAAGCCCCATGTGCATACCGTCGTCGGGCGAATAGATACGTGCAATGCCGTATTTGTGCAACTCTTCCATTTCGTCGGGAAGGATTACACCGCCACCACCGCCGAAAATACGGATATGTCCGCAGCCGTTCTCTTGGAGCATATCGTACATATACTTGAAAAACTCCATGTGGCCTCCCTGATATGAAGTAATGGCAATGGCCTGCACATCCTCCTGAATGGCCGCATTTACTATTTCGTGTACCGACCGGTTGTGTCCCAGATGAATGACTTCGGCCCCGCTGGCCTGTATAATCCGGCGCATAACATTGATGGCTGCATCGTGTCCGTCGAACAGCGATGCCGCAGTAACTACCCTGATGTGATTTTTGGGTTTGTAAATCTCCAAACGCTGCATGTCCTCTCTCTTTTTTTTATGAATTCCTGCAAAGATAACAAACGTCTTTTGAATGCAAGGTTTTTTGGCGTTTTTCTTACCGGGGCATCAAGTTATTTGCATTAACAATCATGAGTTATGCTTAAATACAATTTCAAGTTTCAATAACAACTCCCCACTTTTTTGCAAATAACTCCCCACTTTTATGTTAAACTAAATATCCTCCCAGTAAATCTTTTCCTCTTTGGGTAATAACATATGCCTGATTAGGATCATTCGGTTTATCAGGAATAGTATAAGAAATAAGATGATTGTCTTTTAGGGGTTTTACATAATCATCCCTATATCTTTCTTTACTTTTGTATTTAAGAGTATTAGCAAGTTCTTCTAGTGTAGCTGGTAATAGAGTAAGTAATAATGTATTTAATATTATTCTACCTCTTTTTTTTAATAACTCCCCACTTTTTTCTTTCCAACTCCCCGCTTGTTTTAACATCTCTAATTTCACATTATTCTTAATCAGAAATCTTATTCCCTTAAACTCCTCACATTTTTCTTTCCAGTTTTTAACTAAATTCATTATTAGCAAATCATGATCTGCTATATTTTTTAAATCCGGATTCAATGTCAAATTATTCAGAACATCCAATCTTTTTTCACCTATTTGGTTTATAGAAAGTATAGCGATTCCTAAAATTGCTTCGCTTCTTATACCAATTCTTTCAACAATCATTGGAATTATTGTTATAAAAAGATCGTCTTCAATAAATGTGGGACGGCTCCCCGGAGTATAGAAATTTAAGTATTTGGTAATGTTTTTTACACCTGAACCAATTTCATCGGCCCAGTTAAGTTCGCTAAAAAATTTTCTGATATTCGGGTTTTTAGGTTCAGCATTGAATGTTTCTAAATTCAGAGGCCCGCTAAATCTTGGTTTATTTGGATTTTTGGCTTCAATTCTATCGTTATAAATAATTATTTCACTTGCAAGTGCAGTATTGTATTCACGATGTATAATCACATTTGCAACAAGTTCTCTGAAAATCAATTCACGTAAATCTTTTCGTTGAGTTCCTTCGGTAAAAAACTTTTCAGGCCATTTGGTTTTTACAAACTCTAAAACTTTTATATAAGTATCCACCAGATTTGTTCGTAATGGCGGTAATCTGTCATCCCAACGGTCAAGGTTTTCTCTTCTCACCATTAGTCCAGTTTATATGCCGGAAGAATACTGCCTATTGTTTCATCTTTACCAAAAACCAAAGCTGCTGCCAGAGTTAACCCTTCCTCCCCGGTTGTAAAATCTCTCCTGAGAAAATTGACATCTCTTAGTATCCTTTCATTAGAAGCTGTTAGCCAGGGATGGGTTGTATTAATTGATGCAATCAGTTTCTTTACCTTATTAAATACATTCTGGTCTAAATCTTCCATCTGCAATGCAGAAAATATTTGTGTCTCGCTAAAATTCTGTCTTTTCCTGAAGTAAATATCACCGATTTGTCTGTCATCAGTAATTCTGATGTCGCTGTCATTCTCTCTGTCATAAATTACTCCGGCATGTTTATGTACCAACGAACTTACCGGAACCCGAATATAAAGTATTTTTTTGTTCTCGTATTTAGCTTCTCTTACAGGCAATGCATAAGGTGGGTTAATAACATCCGGATTGTTTAATGCTGTAATAATATTTTGTTTCATTTGCATCAGATTGGATTCATCAAGCCCTAAAACATCACCGTTATCAGTAACACCTAAAAGAATAATTCCTCCTTCTTTATTTAAAAAAGATGAAATGGAGTCATAAAGTGAATCGGGAATTCCACTCTGTGCTTTTTTAAACTCAATATGTGTGTCTTCACCGTTTTGCAACAACCTTTTTATTTCATCTGTTGTAAGCATTATTGTTTAGAAAATTTGTTAAATTTTTTCCAGATAAATTTTACTTATTGATGAGAACCGTATCCTATTATGACTTGATTAACAACGCCAAAACTTATTAGCCATTAATCGGTAACCTCAAAAAGCCTCAGCATAGCTCCTGCAATATCATTTTGACCGAAAACGGCATTTCCGGCAACCAGCACATCAGCGCCGGCCTGTACAATTGAGCCGACGGTTTCGGCATTGACACCTCCGTCCACTTCCAGCAAAATATTATTGCCCGAAGCATCAATCATTTTCCTTGCCTGTCTGATTTTTACCAGACTGTGGGGTATAAACCGCTGGCCGCCAAAACCGGGATTTACACTCATAATAAGCAGCAGGTCAATGTCGTCAAGAATGTTCTCGACGGTCGAAAGTGATGTTGCGGGATTGAGCGATACACCCGCTTTCATCCCTTTTTGACGGATGTTTTGAACCGTGCGGTGCAGATGTGTGCAGGCTTCCTGATGAACGGTTAAAATATCGGCTCCCGCTTGTTGGTAGGCATCAATGTAATCATCGGGATTGGTAATCATCAAATGTACATCAAGAGGCAGTTCGGTTATTCTTTTCAGGGTTTTTACCATTCCCATACCAAAAGTAAGGTTGGGAACAAAATGGCCGTCCATCACATCCACATGTATGTATGCCGCACCGTTTTCCTCCACCGTCCGTACCGATTCTTCAAGATTCAAAAGATCGGCTGAAAGTATGGAAGGCGCTATTTTGAAAGTATGTTTCATTATCTGCTATAACAATTTAACGACAAAGATAAGAATTGTATCGAAAAAGAAGAATCGGGAAGCAAATCGGTACAAACGATAAATGGTCTCTAATCACATATCACATCAAAAATCCCACATCAAAAATAAAACATCCAAAATATCACATCAAAAGCCGTATTCAATAATCAGCATCACAATGGAAAATCCGTCAACAATCCACAGCATCAAAGGAATTTTTTTGGCTTTCCCTGAAACCAACTGTATTACCGTATAGGAAAGCAGTCCGTAAACAATTCCCTGGGTCAGCGAATAGGTCAACGGGATAAGTACAAGCGTAAGAAAAGCGGGAATAGCCTCTGCCATATCTTTCCAGTTAAGCGCATTGAGCTGTGAGGCCATAAATACTCCCACAAGCACCAGTACCGGTGCGGTAGCCACCGGCGGAACAAGTGCGGCAAGGGGTGCCACAAACAGAAATGGAAGAAAAAGAAGTCCGGTAACAACTGCCGTCAACCCCGTTCGTCCGCCCTCTTCAATTCCTGCTGCCGATTCGATGTAAGCCGTCCCCGAAGATGTTCCGAACAATCCGGCAAACAGTGTGGCCAGACCGTCAACAATCATCGACTCTTTCATGTTTCTCGGTTCCCCCTCTTTATCCGTCAGACCCGAAGCTTCGGCCACCCCGATAAAAGTGGTAATGCTGTCGAACATATCAACAAACAACAATGAAAACATAACGGGAATAAAACTGTATTTCAGCGAAGAAACGAGGTCGGCTTTGAAAAACCAACTGAAATCGGGTG
The DNA here is from genome assembly GCA_027022105.1 of Bacteroidales bacterium. GTDB lineage: Bacteria > Bacteroidota > Bacteroidia > Bacteroidales > F082 > Sulfidibacterium. The sequence continues at coordinate 5,433 of JALVZH010000178.1, forward strand.
ATGCAAAAATACCCTGAGGATGAATAATGGGCCGGGTTTCGGTTAAGATAAGACGTCCCACGGGCCAGGCAAGGATTGTGGTGAGAATCATGCTGAGTATCAAAGCCCCTTTAATTTTTTTGCGAACCATGATAATGGTAATAAACAGCCCTAAAAGAAAAATTAATGTGGTACTGCTGAATTTGCCCACCCCTATAAACGGGTTTTTGGCAATAATAAATCCGGAATTATGAAATCCGATGAGCGCAATGAACAATCCTATGCCCACAGCTCCTCCCGTCCGTACGCTTTTCGGGATGGCTTTTATAATCATTGTGCGTATGTTCAGTATGGAAATCACCACAAAGAAAACCCCCGACCAGAATATGGCTCCCAGCGCCACATACGGGTCCGCTTTCATCCCGATGACAATGCTGTATGTAAAATAGGCATTGATACCCATACCCGGTGCCACAAGAATGGGGTTTTTGGCATAGAGTCCCATGGCAATGGTAAGAAAAGCGCTTAGAACAACCGTGCCGGTAAGGGCGGCATTGTACGGAATTCCTGCCTCTTGTAAAATGGACGGATTTACCACAATAATATACATACCGGCTATAAATGTTGTAATGCCTGCAATGATTTCCGTTTTCAGGTCGGTGTGGTATTTTTCAAACTGAAAGTATTTGTTTAACATGGTTTCCTGTTTTGTTGCTGCTAATTTATAAAATTATTCAAAACGCTGTAACCTGTCAATCATCCAATCAACCTTTCATTTCGTTCTTTCGCCCCCTCGCTTTCTCGTTCTGAATCTCCACCGGTAATAAACTCGACTTTTTATAATACCTTTGCGACACAACAAATGCATTAGAATTGATAAAAACGTTAAAAAAAACAGCCTTATTTTTTTTGTTTTTGGGGATTGTTTCAGGAACCCCTTCCTGTTCCCTGTTGCGTCCCTCGGCCGATAAAAAAGCGGAAAGAATGCAGAAAAAGCAGGATAAAAAAGCCCATAAAGAATATGAAAAAGCCAAAAAAGAACACCTGGAACGTCAGGCCGAATCTACACAAGAGATGATGAAACGGGCAAAAAAAGAGCAGAAAAAGGCCAACCGTTTGCATCGCCGCAGTTTGTGGGACAGGCTTTTTCGCCGCAGTTGCAAAACCGGATAAATTCACAACAAAATCTTTTCTTACCTTGCGGCTTCTGAAAAAGAGTTTATTATGAACATAGGAATAACAGGTGCTTCGGGACATGTAGGTGCCAATTTAATAAGGTTGTTACAACCAGCCGGTCACAACATCAAAGTATTGTTGCATAAGGATGGCAGGGCATTACAGATTCAAGGGATTGAAACCGTAAAAGGTGATGTTTTGAAAAAAGAAACCCTTAAACCCTTTTGTACGAATCTTGATGTTGTTTTTCATCTTGCAGCACACATATCCATTGGTGGTAACAATTATAATACTGTTTACGCCATTAATGTGGAAGGAACAAAAAATGTTATGGAAGCTGCCCAGGAGGCCGGAGTAAAGCGGTTTATTTATTTTAGTTCCATTCACGCTTTGGAACATCATCCCCTCGACCGGCCAATGGACGAAACAAGGTCGTTGGCCATCAATGCACCGTTGGCTTACGAACGCACCAAAGCCATTGCAGAATCGCTGGTTCTGAAACAAAATAAAAAAAACTTTGAAACAGTGGTACTCAATCCCACGGCTATTATCGGCCCTTACGATTTTAAACCCTCTTTTCTCGGCAGAACCCTCATTATGATATACAAAGGGCAATTACCAGGACTTGTGCCGGGAGGATATAACTGGGTTGACGTAAGGGATGTGGCTGCCGCGGCAATTTCGGCTATTGATAAAGGGAAATCCGGAGAACGCTACATTTTGTCGGGAGAATGGCAAAGCATTAAAACGCTGGCTTCCCTCGTGACGGAAATAAAAAACAGAGAGATGAAACTTCCGGTATTTCCTTTGTGGCTGGCCCGGGCCGGGATACCGTTTTTTGCTTTGTGGAGCCGGCTTACGGGTAACCCGCCGCTTTATACATCCGAATCGTTGTCTATTTTACAAAACGGAAACCGCAACATCAGCCACAACAAAGCAACGGCAGAACTGGGATTTAATCCAAGACCTCTAAAAGAAAGTTTAAACGATACCATTTCGTGGTTCCGCAAAATGTCATACATTTAACCCGATGATTTCGCGCGAAACATATTTTATCTTGCTTTATGCGTGGATTGCTCTTGCGGTAATCATTTTCTTTGTGTTGTTAAAGGTTACGGCACCTTATGGACGGCATACAACATCTTCCTGGGGACCGTTGATACCCAACCGCTGGGCATGGTTCTTTATGGAACTACCGGTATTGTTTATTTTTTCCTGGTTTTTCTTTTGGGGTACGGCAACCAAAACAGCCCCCGAATATGTTTTTTACGCTTTGTTTATGCTGCACTACATCCGCAGGGTCTTTATCTTTCCTTTCCAGTTGAAAGACAATGGAAAGCGGATGCCTGTTGTGATTGTGGTAATAGCCTTGTTTTTCAATTTTTCAAACGGCTTTTTTAACGGATACTGGTTGGGTACTTTGTCGGAACCCTATCCGCTTTCATGGTTTACCGACTGGCGTTTTATTCTCGGACTGATTTTGTTTTTCACCGGAATGTACATCAATATCTCTTCCGACCAGATTGTTCTGAATCTGAGAAAAGGCGGAAAGAAGGGATATTATATACCTTACGGCGGATTGTTTAAATATGTTTCATCTCCTAATCTGATGGGTGAAATTATTGAGTGGATTGGCTGGGCGGTAATGTCATGGTCGTTGCCTGCTTTTTCTTTTGCCATATGGACCATGGCCAATCTTATTCCCCGCTCGCTCGACCACCAGCGATGGTACCGCAAACGGTTTCCCGGTTATCCTCCCGAAAGAAAAGCGATTATTCCTTTTCTGTGGTAGGCGAAGCATGTTCCACCCTTTTCAGCAGATTAATAATTTCCTGCCGTTTAAAGGGTTTGGTTATTACATCATCCATTCCGGAGGCAAGATAACTGTTTACATCCTCAACCATGGCATTGGCTGTAAGTGCAGCAATATGTACCTTCTTTCGTCCCGATTTTTTTTGGAGTTTCTTGATCTCCCGGGTAGCCTCAATTCCGTTCATTTCCGGCATCTGAATATCCATTAATATCAGGTCGTAATCATTCTTTTTATACAGTTCAACCGCTTCTTTCCCGTTACCGGCAATATCCAGATCATAACCGAGTTGTTTTAATGAAATAGCGGCTACCTTTTGGTTTATGACATTGTCTTCTGCTAATAATATCTTGATTTTATGTTTTTTTGTTTCGGGTTTTATCCCTTTCTCTTGTTTAATGGATGTATCCAGCATGGAATCTATCTCATCATTCAGTACGGCCATAATTATTTCTTTAAACTGGTGAAGTTTAATAGGTTTGAATAAACGTGCAGCAAAACCGTACTGTTTTAGTTTTTCTTTGCTTACCAGTTCACTTATAGAGGAAAGAAGTACAAGTTTTGATTTGTTTACCAGCCCTAATTGTCGTGCTTCCCGGGCAAAATCGATACCCGATCGTCCGGGCATATGGTAGTCAACAAAAATCAAATCAAAATGTTTGTTCTCTTCTTTATTTTTTTGCAATAAAACAATGGCCTCATCGGCAGAACCGGCACTTACGTTTTTAATTTCCCAATAGTCGAGGTATTGTTTAAATATTTTTCTGTTTGTTGAATTGTCATCAATAACGAGGGCGGTAAAGTCTTTAAGATCCTCTTTTTTCAGGTAAACCTGTTGAGGTGTTTCGTGGCTTTTTGGAAATGATAACCTGATAAAGAATGTGGTTCCGATACCCGGTTCGCTTTCAACCGAAATGGAGCCGTTCATAAGTTGAACCAGTTTTTTCGATATGGCCAAACCAAGTCCGGTACCTCCGTATTTTCGGGTTACCGAAGCATCCACCTGTGAGAAACTTTGAAATAATTTTTTTTGATCCTCTTTGGAAATACCGATACCCGTATCCCTGACTTTAATAAGTAAATCATATCGGTCACCGGTCTCTTGTTCAACTTCACAACTTAATTCAACTTCACCTTCATCGGTAAATTTTACGGCATTGTTCACAAGGTTGATTAATACCTGTTTAAATCGCACCGGATCGCCGGAAACATAGGTGTTGATTTTCGGATCGACAAATGTTAAAAGAGTAAGGTTTTTCTTTTCCGCTTTGATAAATACGGTGTCTATTACCTCATCAATGGTGTTGGAAACACTAAATGGAATGGTTTCCAACTCCAATTTATCCGATTCGATTTTCGAAAAATCAAGAATATCATTAATTATCCCCAGTAAATTGTTTGAAGAAGAGTTGATAATATCCAGATACTCCTCCTGCTCGCTGGTATGCGGAAGGGTTTTTAGAATTTCGGTCATTCCTATAATACCGTTCATAGGTGTTCTTATTTCATGACTCATGTTGGCCAGAAATGATGATTTCAACCGTGATGCTTCTTCAGCTTTCTCTTTGGCCAGTTCCATTGCTTTTTTCTGTTCAAATGCCAGTTGACGGCTTCGGTAAAGTACAATGAACAAACCTGTTAACAGAAGATTTACAAGGGATAGTATCCATAAATAAGTCGAATATATTTTATGAATGGAAGCAATGGCTTCGTCCTTTTCGTATAATGCAACAAGAGCCACTTTTTTACCCCGGATATTGGAAACCGGCAGGAAAGAAACCGAATAATAATTTCCTTCTAATGAAACAAGCTTTATTACCGGCTTTTTAATGCGCAGTTTATGGCCTATTTTTGCCTTAACGCTTTGATTTAATGTGTCGATTAATGTCTGTGTAAAAACAGTGTCAATGGTAACATTCGTATTATCACCGGGAAGTAAGTAACGATAATATCCTTCCAACTTCGATTTGTTATAATCGGGTTTTGTGTTTTCGTTAATGATTTTAAAGACAACATCATCTTTGAGTAAAAACTCACTGTGTCCGGAATGCAGACGTGCCACCTCATTCAGAAGGTCAAATATGGAAAGTGAAGTTTCAACACTGCCGATATATTTTCCTTTATAAATCAAAGGGTAAATAAAACGGTAACTATTTACAATTCTTCCCTCTTCAAATCCTTCAATATATTGTTGGTTTTGAATGACAAGGGCTATGGATTGCCGGTATTTCAAAAGGTTGTCGCCATATTTTTCCGGTTTATGAAACCGCAGCAAACTGTTTCCCTTCGCATCATGAAAATGAAAAACCCGAAAATTTTTATATCGCATAATCTCATACACCATGCGTAATTTATCATAAAGCTTTTTCCGGTAAATCTGCTGTTCGGCTCCTGAACTGTTTTCAGTTTTATAAACCAGAGAAAGTACATCCTGTTTGTTGATAATATTGGAATATATTGCTTTGGAAAAGTTTCTGTGGCTATTGATTAAAGCTTCATAACTCTGTTTCTGTTGTTTCAATTGGTTGTCAAGCGAAATATTAATTTGTTGCTGTTTGTTGACATCAATAAAAACCACAATCAATATCTCAATAATTACAAAAACAATAAAACTGTAGATACCGATTTTGAGGTAAGATTTCACTTTAACTAAATACTTTTATTTTGGTTGTAAATATAAATAAAAATAAAACCCTTTGTAAAAATAGCATTAAATAAGTGATGTTTAACTTGAGCAATAATTTAGGTGTAATAATCTTTTTATGGGCGGATTATGGGTGGATAGCCAGGCTTATGGTTGCATTCCTTCAGGCTTCGCAATCTGCAGCTCCCATCCTTGTCGCTGTTTCCATTCTTAACTCTAATATCTTATGTCGGATATCTTTCATCAATGTGCCACTAATTGCGAATCCAATCGGAAAGCAAGAAAAAAGATAAAAAAAGCAAGAAAAAAGTATGGGCAAACCCACACCACCAATCCTTCATAATTCAGAGGTATCTAAAGGAAGGCCATGTGGGATAAAATGCCGATGTATCTCTCCTCGTGCTTCTTTTCCAATATAAAATACGGTACGGAAAACATTCGGAGATTCATCGGACGCGCCAATCCTAAATCCAACCTGTCAGCGCCCTCTGAATTAAGGGGTATAAAGTATGTTAGATAGCCCGCCTGTAACAAAACGCAGAACCTACTCAACCACTCATTCAATTAATTACTTTCCAACTCCCAACTTCTGGCTTCTGGCTTCTGACTTCTGACTTCAAACTTCTGACTTCAAACTTCTGACTTCAAACTTCCGACTTCCGGCTTCCGACTCCCAACTTCTGACTTCCAACTTCTTAATAAGCCCTTGCAAAAACAACCCGCTGCTGCGAATCTTTTCCTGAATAAATACATTTTCCCGCTTCTTTTTTCCCGTCCATAGGAATAAGGCGAATGGTAGCTTTGGTCTCTTCTTTAATTTTTTCTTCGGTTTCGGGAGTGCCGTCCCAATGTGCCAAAACAAAGCCTCCTTTTTTAATCCGCTCTTTAAATTCATCCCAGGTGTCAACCTTAAAGGTGTTTTCTTCTCTGAAATCAAGCGCTTTTTGATAAATGTTCTGCTGGATACTTTCGAGAAGGTGTTCTGTTTTTTCGGCAATGTTTTCCATCTGAAGCACCTCTTTTTCAAGGGTATCGCGTCGGGCAACTTCAACGGTATTGTTTTCCAAATCGCGCGGGCCGATGGCAAAACGAACCGGAACACCTTTCAGTTCCCATTCGGCAAATTTAAAACCGGGTTTAAAGGTATCCCTGTCGTCAAATTTAACACTGATACCTTTCGCTTTAAGGCTTTTCATTATTTCAACGGCTTTCTCGCGAATGGCTTCCAATTGTTCGGTTTTTCTGTAGATAGGAACGATAACCACCTGAATGGGTGCCAGTTTTGGAGGCAATACAAGGCCGTTGTCATCGGAATGCGACATGATAAGCGCTCCCATCAAACGTGTGGAAACGCCCCAGGAAGTTGCCCATACATATTCTAACTTATTTTCTTTATTTAAAAACTGCACATCAAAAGCTTTGGCAAAATTTTGTCCCAGAAAATGCGATGTTCCGGCCTGTAGTGCTTTTCCATCCTGCATCAATGCTTCAATACAATAGGTTTCCACAGCACCTGCAAAACGTTCGTTGGGCGATTTCAACCCTTTCAATACCGGCAAGGCCATCCATTTCTCGGCAAAATCGGCATACACACCCAGCATGGTTTCGGCCTCTTTAACGGCCTCTTCACGGGTGGCATGGGCAGTATGGCCCTCCTGCCATAAAAACTCGGCAGTTCTTAAAAACAACCGGGTTCGCATCTCCCAACGAACCACATTGGCCCATTGGTTTATCAACAATGGAAGGTCACGGTACGACTGAATCCATTTACGATAGGTATCCCAAATAATGGTCTCGGAAGTAGGCCTTACTATCAGCTCTTCTTCCAGTTTTGCATCGGGGTCAACCACCACTCCTTTTCCCGATTCGTCGTTTTTCAGGCGGTAGTGGGTAACTACGGCACACTCTTTGGCGAAGCCTTCAACATGGCTTGCCTCTTTACTGAAAAAAGATTTCGGGATAAACAAAGGAAAATAAGCATTTTGATGTCCGGTCTCTTTAAACATATCGTCGAGCACACGCTGCATCTTTTCCCAAATGGCGTAGCCATAGGGTTTTATAACCATCGAACCGCGTACGGCCGAGTTCTCGGCAAGATCGGCTTTGGTAACCAAATCGTTGTACCACTGCGAATAATTCTCGCTCTTACTTGTTAATTGTTTCGCCATTTTTAATTTTGGTATAGTCTTTGCAAATTTTTAATACGAACGGCAAAAATAAACAAAATAAACATTGTTTATTTAAGCGCAATACTTAAAGCCATGAAGACATTAAAGATTATCATTTCGGTTATTTTCGGAGTAACACTGACGGGGCTCGTTTCCTGCAGTTCTACATCCTCATTGCCCAACGATGAAGTATATTATACACCGGGTGAACAGATTAACACTACAGTTCATTACACTAAAAAAGTAAATACTTCATCAAGTAAAGCCTCTGCACAACAAAATACTTATGGCAATTACAGTCAGGGTAAAGTATTGACGGATAATAACGACGGAAACAACAGCGGTTATACGGAAGATGATGATTATTACGATGGCGACTATACCTCACGTATAAAAAGATTCCACCAGTCGGATAACAGCAGTTTTGATTATTATGATGATTATTATACCGATGGATATGATAATGATTGCTATTGTGGAGGGTCCAATAATCCCAATGTAAATATAAGCCTTGGTTTTGGTGTCGGATATGCAGGTAGTTGGGGATTCGGTTTCGGCTGGGGCTATCCTTATTACGGTTGGGGTTACCCTTATTATGGCTGGGGTTATCCTTACTATGGTTGGGGAGGCTATTGGAGTGGTTATAATGCAGGTTATTGGAACGGCTACTGGGATGGTTATTACGGATATCCTCCTTATTACGGCGGGCCTTATTATCCTTATTATCCCGATTACGGATATAGAGGTGGTTACGGAACGGTTTACCGCCCGAGAGGAAATCGTACGGGAGGTAGCAACCTGCCACGCTATACGGGTACACGCGGGGGAACCGGTATTCCTTCAGGCAATGGGGAAAAAACCGTTGTGGCCGGGTCGGGAACTTTCCGTGGTGGCAACAATATTTCGTCCGGCGACCAGCGTGTAGGTAGTCGTGAGTATGTAAATACTTCTGTTGGATACAGACAAAAACCGGTTTCCAATGAAAAAATAACTCCTGCTTCAGAAAACAGGTTAAAAAAACCGGAAACAGGGAAGACCAATGTGCGCCAGACACCTGTAAAAAGAGAAAAGACAAAAGTTCAGCCAAGATATTCACAGAAAGGTAACAGCAGGTCGTCTTATCAAAGGTATTCAAAAGAACAGACACGTCAAAGGCCAAAATATTCCAAGCCAAAACAATATCAGCGTCTGGACACCAAACAGCCGCGTAACAGTAAGGAATATTACAGGCCAAAAACCCGGACAAGGAGTAATGTTTCAAACCGAAACAATGTTTCATCGCAAAAGCGGTACAACACAAAACAGCAAAATACCAGACAATATGCTCCGCAAAAGAAAAATGTGTACAGGCCTTCGCAAAGCAAAAGCAGGATAAGGCCTTCGGGAAGCAGTACCAAAGGTTCTTCGGGAAGGGTAAAATCGTACAGTAGTCCGAGAAGAACTACCTCTTCACCAAGATCTTACTCTTCTCCTTCACGATCTTCCGGAAGTAGTAGCGGTTCTTCGTCAAGAAGCTACAGTTCACCTTCACGCAGCAGCTACTCCGGTGGCGGCAGTCGTTCTTCGGGGAGTTCGACTCCACGCAGTTCGTCCTCTTCACGTGGCGGCGGCATAAGAAGATAAATCCGGATGTTTTGTAGATACTGCCGCAAAAAGGCAGTATCTTATTTTGTTTTTCACCTTTAAAATTTTTGAATAATGAAAAAGATCATTGTTTTAGCAACTCTTTTTGCACTTTTGTTTGGGCAGTTGGAGGCACAAACAGCCGATGACGCCTTACGTTACTCACAATCATTTTACGAGGGAAGTGCACGAAATATAGCCATGGGAAGTTCATTTAGTGTACTTGGTGCCGATTTTTCGGCAGCCGCCATAAATCCGGCAGGATTGGGTCTTTATCGAGGTTATGAGTTCTCCATAAGCCCCGAATTGGCCATACGAAACAGTAATTCAGTATATAACGGCGTGTTAAACAGCGATTCGAGAACTGTTTTTAACCTTAGCGGGTTTTCATATGTTATGGCTCAAAAGGTTTTTTCGGCAAAAAAGAACGATTGGAAATTTGTTCAGTTTTCTTTGGGCATGAATCGTTTGAATAACTTTAATACCAGACTGAATATGGCCGGGCCTAACAATTTTAACTCACGTATTGATGCCTATTTGCAGCAGGCCAACGGCATTCCCTACAAACAAATCGAAGATGATATATACGGCGATTATGCTTTTGATTTAAACCCTGCCTGGAACTTATATCTGATAGATACAATTCCGGGAACCGATAATCTCTATTACAGTCCTGTTCCGCCGGGAGGAATATTTCAAAGAGAAACAATTTCATCCAAAGGTTCAATAAACGAATATTCATTCAGTTTCTCAGCCAATTATAATGATTTTGTCTATCTCGGGGCAACTGTCGGAATGCCTTATATACGTTACTTCAGTACTTCCGTGTTCAGAGAAACGGATATTGCCGATACCATTCCTACTTTTAACGAATGGAGTATTACTCAGGATTTGGCAACCACAGGTTGGGGTATTAATTTAAAAGTCGGTGTAATAATACGTCCGGCAAACTGGATTAGATTAGGAGCTGCCGTACATACACCTACTTATTTTTACAGTATGAGAGATACTTGGTCAACAACCACATATGCCGATTTACCGGGACTTGATCCAAGTTATGTTACCTCGCCTGTTGGAAATTTTAACTATAATATTACAACTCCGTTTAAAGCCATAGGAAGTGCCGGTTTTATTATTAAAAAGCAGGGGTTAATATCTTTGGAATATGAATTTACCGACTATTCTACAGCCCGGATTACTGCACCGGGAACAGATTATTCGGTTGACAATGGTGATATAAAACATTATTACGGCCCGGCACATAACCTGAGAGCAGGTGCCGAATGGCGATTCGGCCCGCTCAGCTTGCGTGGCGGATATGCTTATTACGGAAGTCCTTATAAAAACAACTTTAATGATGCTTCGCGAAAGTCGATTACCGCCGGACTGGGATATTCAACCGGAAAATTTATCATCGACCTGGCTTATGTGCATACAACCTATAGCGAAGATTACTACATGTATTCTTTGTCTTCCGGTAATACTTTTAACGAAAATATGTATGTGGCACCTGTTAACAATAGCTTTAAAGAAAACAGATTTGTTACAACCGTTAAATTCAGGTTTTAATTTTGTATTGAAGTTGTTAAAAGTTAACGTGATGACAATGAGCATAAAATATTGAAAACCAGAAAATGAATTCCATTATTCCCCTCCTTGGAGAGCTTGTCCCGACTTTACGTCGGGAGGTGTAGGGGTGGGTTTATTAAAAAAATATATTCACTTTTCTGGTTCTCAATATTTTATAATTCACCTAACGTTTAGACTTTAAATAAGTTTATTGTAAAAAACGCTTTCACCGGTTAAGTTTTGTGTATTTATACAGCGTTTTTCTTCTTTGCATTTCTATTTCCGGTATCCTGATTTTTTATGAATGCATTTGCACATGAAATTATTGTACCTTTATCGGTTCAATAATCTAAACTAAAATCGTAGCAAAATGCATTATTTAAAAATCAGATTCTTCTTTTTATTTTTGATGGCTTTTGTGGTAACATTACCGGCAGAAGCCAAAAAAGAGAAAAAATCAAAGGACAATGATAAGCTGAAAGCATCGCTTTTCAGCGGTTTAAAATGGCGAAGCATAGGTCCGGCACTTACTTCGGGACGTCTTGCCGATCTTGCCGTAAATCCCGATAATCCGGCGGAATATTACGTGGGTGCCGCATCGGGTCATATCTGGAAAACCACCGACAACGGAACAACTTTTACTCCGGTTTTCGATAATTACGGAGCTTATGCCATAGGCTGTTTGGCCATGGACCCCAACAACCACAATGTGGTTTGGGCCGGCACCGGCGAAAACAACCACCAGCGTGCTTTGGGGTATGGAAACGGTGTTTATAAAACCGAAGACGGCGGTAAATCGTGGAAAAACACGGGGTTGAAAGAGTCAAGGCAGATTGGCGGAATTCTTATTGACCCGCGTAATTCCGATGTGGTTTATGTGGCAGCCGAAGGCTCGGCCTGGGGCCCCGGAGGCGACAGAGGATTGTATAAAACCACCGATGGCGGAAAAACATGGAAAAAAGTTTTGGAAATATCCGAAAATACAGGTGTTGCCAATATTTGTTTCGAACCGGGTAATCCCGATGTGATTTATGCGGGTGCCGAACAACGCCGCCGCCGTCAGTTTACCAAAATTGGCGGAGGCCCCGAATCGGCCTTTTACAAATCTACCGACGGAGGAGAAACATGGAATAAACTCACAAACGGAATCCCGGGCGTTGATAAAGGCGGAATGGCCATCGCCGTTTCTCCGGTCAATCCCGACATTGTGTATGTTATGTTTGAGGCTTCCAACGGCAAAGGAGGATTTTACCGCTCCACCGACAGGGGGGCTTCCTTTAAAAAAATGAACGATTATTACAGCAGCGGTCAGTATTACAGCGAACTCTATTGCGATCCGAAAGATGAAAACAAGGTTTATTCGGTGGATACCTATTCAAAAGTTACTACCGACGGCGGTAAAACATGGAAAAATGTGGGAAATAACCGGCGTCATGTGGACGACCATGTTTTTTGGATTGACCCCTCTAACACCAAACATATCATGATTGGTTGTGACGGAGGCCTTTACGAAACCTGGAACGGAGCCAAAACTTTTATATTTAAAACCACGCTTCCCGTAACCCAGTTTTATCGTGTTAATGTTGACAATACCGAACCTTTTTATTGGGTTTACGGCGGCACGCAGGACAACAACAGCCTTGGCGGCCCGTCGCGCAATACAAGTCGCGGCGGCGTTAGCAGTGCTGAGTGGATTACCACCCTTGGGGGCGACGGTTTCTGGCAGGCCAGTGATCCCGACAATCCCGATATAGTTTATTCGGCTTATCAATACGGAAATATTTACCGCTATGACCGCAAATCGGGCGAACGCATTAAAATAAAACCGGCACCTGCCGAAAACGAAAAAACTTTCCGCTGGAATTGGGATGCACCCTTCATTATTTCCCATTTTAAAGGAACACGCCTTTACATGGGGGCAAACAAATTATTTAAGAGCGAAGACCGTGGTAACTCGTGGACGGAAATAAGTGGCGACCTTACCCGCAACGAAGACCGTAATCAATTTAAGGTTATGGGAAAATACTGGCCGGCAGATGCCGTAGCCAAAGATGTTTCCACCTCGCAATGGGGTACCATCGTTTCGCTTGCCGAATCGCCACTGAAAGAGGGAATGATTATAACGGGAACCGACGACGGTGTGATTCAGGTTACTACCGACGACGGAAAAACCTGGCAAAAAACCACTTCTTTTCCGGGTGTTCCCGAATACACCTATGTGAGTGATGTTTTCCCGTCCAATTTCGATGAAAATGTCATTTTCGCCTCATTTAACAATACCAAAAGCGATGATTTTAAACCTTATTTGTTAAAAAGCACCGACAAAGGAAAAACCTGGGTTTCCATTGCGTCCGATTTGCCTGAAAACGGTTCCGTTCATACCATTGCACAGGATCCGGTAAACAAAGATTTGCTTTTTGCAGGGACGGAATTCGGCATTTTCTTTACCATAGACGGAGGAAAACATTGGATGAAACTGGGCAGCGGTTTGCCCGACATTGCCGTGCGTGACATTGCCATTCAGAAACGGGAAAAAGATTTGGTGATTGCCACTTTCGGGCGCGGGTTTTACATTCTGGACGATTATTCCGCTTTGCGCCATGTAAATAACGACTTCTTCAAAACGGAGGAAGCAACTATTTTCCCAATAAAGGATGCCCTGATGTACATTCAAAAAGGTACCCGCTACGGACAGGGCTCTGCCTGTTATCTGGCACCCAATCCGCCTTTCGGAGCCACCTTTACTTATTACGTAAAAGATGTTCCTGAAACATTGAAGAGCAAACGCCTCAAAAAAGAAAAGGAACTCTTTAAAAAAGGAGAACCCATACCGCAACCCACAAAAGAGGAGCTGGATAAGGAGAAAAACGAAACCGGTCCCTATCTGGTGTTTACCATTAAAAACAAAAAGGGTGAAGTGGTTCGCCATATCTACAAAAATGCTTCAAAAGGAATACATCGCGCCACCTGGAATCTTCGCTATCTGAATCCCTCTTCGGTTAATTTGCAAGGCAACAAATTTAATCCGCTGAAATATGAGGGCGACGGAATGCTGGCACTTCCGGGTGAATACAGCGTTGAAATGGCTATGTTCCACAACGGAGAATTGAAACCGCTGGCAGGCCCTGTGAGCTTTAAAGCAAAAGTGTTGAACAACACCACATTGCCGGCCAAAGACCGTCAGGCCTTGGACGCTTTTTTTGAACAACTGGCCGACACCTGGCGGGTGATGACAGGTGCACAGAAATATCTGGAAAGCCTGAAAACAAAAACAGCTTATGTACAACAGGCATTGCAGGCAGCTCCGGATGCCACTGTGGAAAAGAAAAATGAAGCTGAAAAAATAAAAGAGGAAATAGATAAGATTGAATTCATTTTTGACGGTACCCCGGCCAAAGCCAGTTGGGAAGAGGTTCCGCCGGAGCCCATGCCGCTGAACAACAGGTTGCAGGAAGCTGTTTTTGCCTCATGGCAGTCCACCTCGGCACCTACCGAAACACAAAAAATGAACTACAATATTGTGAAAACATCGCTTCCGGGTGTAATCGACAGAATAAAAAAAGTTGACGACCGCCTTAAAGCGCTCGACGATTATCTCGATGAGCTGAAAGCACCTTATACTCCGGGCAGGCTGATTAAGATGTAAATTTTTTTTAAAAAGGCGTCATTAACAAATTTTGCACAAAGGTTTGTTAATGACGCCGTTAATTAATCCATATGAATTATCACTCTTTAAAATTATTATCGTTTTTCATAATGACATTATTACTTGCCTCATGTGTTGTCATGATTAATGAGAACGATTACAGAGAGTTATCTGAAACTCAAAAAAAGCAATATCTAAAACCATTTGATATCAGTGTCTTTTCTAATCATACAAACAACGACTCACTGGTTTTATATGAGCTGAACTCTGAAAATATTAAAACCGTAACAAAAAAGTTTCCATACACTTTAGTCCACTTGTGGCGTCCGTTTTGTAAAGCCGAAGCCTGTTTAAATATCGGGTATTATCAAAATGTACAAGAGAAATACAAAAAACAGGGATTAAAGGTATTGTTTGTTTCCGAAACCTATGATATTAACGATATTAAAAAAAGGGTAAGAGATTCGCATTTTGAAATGCCGGTTTTTGTTTTGCAGGATTCCTGTTACGGCCATAAAATGAAAAAGAACAAGCAGAAATTATTACGCGATTTTACGCATAAATCCTTAACAAAGAGAGAGGCATCCGTTGACGATCTGTTTTTTAAAGACACAACGCTTGTTTACGCAGGTTTTATACCGGATGATTATGTATTAGACAGTTTAATGAATATAAAATCAGGAATAAATATCTTCAAATAAAAAAACAAAATGAGAACAACCGCCCTTTTAATAACATTATTTACTGCAATTACTTCCTCTTTCGGTCAATCGGTTCCATGGGAAAGAATCAATCCGGGACCAATAGAAAGCTCGCTTTATGAAATTGTAAGAGTTCCCCAAACAAATCGTTTAATTGCCATCGGGTCGAATGCCACGGTTTTGTATAGCGAAGATATGGGTATTTCCTGGATAATAAACTATATGCCGGCCGGAATATCAAGAACGACCCGGTTGAATGCAATACAATTTGTAAACGAAAACCTTGGGTTTATAGCAGGTGATAATGCTACATTACTTAAAACCGAAAACGGTGGTTTGAGTTGGAAACCTGTAACAATTAACGGCAACGATAATCTTTACGACCTGTTTTTCCTTTCCGGGCAAACAGGTTTTTTAACCAAACACGACTCGGTAATGAAAACAACGGATGGTGGCATTACATGGGTGTCAACAAATCTTAATTCGGACGGGCAGAACAATTACTTGGAAAATATACATTTTGTCAATGATTCCCTGGGATTTTTAAAGAATAAATTTTCCACTTTTTATTATAAAACCACTGATGCAGGCAATACCTGGGATTCCGTTACCATTTATCCGGCTATTGAGGGTTTGTCTCTCAATACAGTTTATTTCCTTAATGAAAATACCGGTTTTACAGGCGGCACAGTCTCTGATTTTTCGTCAAATACTTATTATATATTACGTACATCCGATGGAGGTAAAACATGGCAAGAGGTTTATACACACCACTTTAACAGTATTCAGCACTTTTATTTTTACGATTCGTTAACGGGTTTTGCCGTGGGTCGTGAAACAACAATCTACCACAACAAAATTTTATATACACAAGACGGAGGATTTACCTGGTACGAAAGCAATATGCCGTATAATATTTTAAATCTGGCAGCTCCGTCGTTTTTAGATAACGGACAAGGATTGTGTGTGGGAGATTACGGGCAAATTCTTAAAAGTGAAGATTGGGGCCAAAACTGGGACATTCAATACGAGTGGAAAATCGATGCTTCTGAAATAAATGATGCCCGGATAGTTGACGATTCTTTGCTTTTTATCGGGACAACAAGTGCTTCGGGATGTGCCGCTTCGGGAAATATTTTTAAATCCAACGACAGAGGATATACGTGGGAAAAAATACTCGATTTCAATCCCGTAACATCATTTCAATTTGTAGATGCATATAATGGTGTTGCCGTTTGCAATTGTACCGGTGAGATAACAAAAACAACCGACGGCGGTAATACTTGGGAAATACACGAAATTAACAGTATGGATTTTAACCCGCAGTGTCTCTGTTTTCTTGACGAACAAACAGGTTTTGCAGGTGGTTATGAACACGGTATTGCGATTTACAAAACTACCGACGGATGCGAAACATGGGAAAAAAGTGTTTTTCAATCCAATAAACCTTTTGAGGGGATAAGCGATATAACTTTTAGAAACGATTCCAACGGCTTTGCAACCATTAAGCGTGGTCAGTATTATTTTTTACGTACCATTAACCAAGGTGAAACATGGCTTCTCGATTCTTTTAATATTCAGATAGAAGCAAACAAAATCCTGTTTTTAAATTCTGATGTTGGTTTTGTAATCGGAAACAAAATCTTAAAAACCTGTGACGGAGGGCAAACATGGGTAGAGATTCCGGATAATATTGAAGGAGGTCATAATTTTACATCTATTGACTTTCCATCCGAAAATGTCGGTTATTTAACTATGTCGGGGAATGAGAAAACAATGATGAGAACCGACGACGGAGGCGATACCTGGCATCCGCTCGATTTCGAATTTTATACCACATCCGAACCGCAAACAACAGCTTTCTTTTCAGAAGAGGAAGGATTGGCCATGGGAAAAATGAGTATGATTTTTAAAACTTATACGGGAGGTTTGGTTGGTATAAATAAAAAACGGATTGCACCAAAAACTCATCCGGCACTTGTTTGTTATCCGAATCCCGTTAAAAACATCCTTACGGTTCAACCGGATGAACCGGTCAAAAATTTGAATACATTGGAGTTTTACAACACGAAAGGGGTGTTGGTAAGAAAAGTAATTGTATCAGGCGGTAAAGAGAAAATAACCGTTAACCTAACGGGATTAATCAAAGGAACCTATTTTGTTATACTGACCGTTTCCGACGGAACCAAATATTCTGCAAAGATAGTTAAGCTCTGACAAACAAGTGGTTATTAGTGTTTTATTACAATCTTCCGGCTTATTACCTCTTTTCCGGTTATTAAGCGAATAAGATACAAACCGTCCTGAAAACGGGAAGTATTAACCGGAAATTCCGCTTTATCAATTTCTTTTTGAAAGAGGATTCGCCCGTTAAAATCAACAATTGAAAAAGATGTAACCTTTGTATTTGACTTTATTGTCAAACCATTACCGGCAGGATTGGGATAAACGGTTATTGTATCCGTGTTAATGCTCTCATTATCAATAAATGAAGGGCCGTGTTTTATCACATTGGAATAATACCATCCGGTGGTATCGTCATCTTCGTAAAAAGTTTTGAACGCATAAGCATAATAACCGACAGGGAGTCTGTAAAATGCCGTATCCGTATAATGAGGTATCATTGACGAATCAAGCAGGGTCAAAGTGCCATCTTCCGGTGTTTGTCCGTTATCCGGGTCAAACCCGCTGACCCGTGCTATCCGGTACCATGTATCACCGGCCGGCTTTGGTTTCAGCTCTTTTTCGCCGTAATTAATTCCACAGACAGATGCCCTTATCATCAAATCATTATAAGTGCTTTCCGTCCAGTTATTGTTTCCGGGTTGTTTAATATACGAACGGTATGCAACAGGCACCTTGTTTTCAACGCCTACCGGAGCCGAATGTTGCGGGTCGTAAAGCTGTTTCATGGCAATGTAAAAATCGCCGCTATCTATTTCAACGTTAATCCCGTCGAATTTTATCCATTCGTAACGGTTTACAACCACTGTTGCAGAGTCGAGAACGGTTCCCGGGAGATTGTCTTGTCCGTCATCATCGTAAATATATATCTTGAAATCGCTTCCGAGATAATCGGCTCCTGCGGGGAAAGTGCCGTCGCCTACATTTATTTTTCCCCCGGTAACGGTGAAAGGATAAAACGGAGCGGTAAAGCGTACTGCCGATTCCCCACCTGCAATTGCCCACGACAACATATCGTCATGTGTTCCGTCGTCGTATTTAATTTCAAACGGGACAACAGCATTTACAATGCAAACAGAATCGTCATAAGCCGTATATGCTTCCACATCACAAAAATTATGGTCGGGCTGTTGTTGCGACCATGCGGAATGAATATTCCACAAAAATACCGTAACCATAAATAAGCGGGTACAAACGGAAAATAAGCGATTTCTCATTTTATGGATTTTAATTTTGAACAAAGGTAGGTTTAAAAACGGTGAAAGTCAAATTATTAATCGTTGAGCATTTGTTTAGCAAAAAAGTTTGTATTAGAGTTGTCTAAAGTTAACGTGTTGATAACGAGTATAAAATATTGGAAACCGGATTTCACGGAACATGGCTCAAAACTGTAAACCTACGTTTCACCGTGGTTGTTTTCCACAATATTTCCGTTTTCGTCGGTTATGCAGTAAAACGAACCCAAATAATCTTTTTGCACGTAATACATGGTATCGGCTTCTCCGTTTTGAACATAAATGGCAAACAAACCGTCGCCGGCGCTAAGGTAGTGAAAATGTTAAAAACGGCGATTATATTTGCCATTGGAAAAGAAGCACAAGAATGAGATTCCGTCGCCATTCCATCCCGTCCGGCCAGCCTTTCGATGGCTCGGAATTGGGACGGGGTGGGGGTATGAGTTACGTTAATCTGCCTCAGGCGGACGCAGGCGGGTTGCGGGATGGCGAATCCGGTAGGTTGGAAAATACAAATGGATAAATTGGAAAAAGAAAGGAATGATTGGCGCGAGTCTGCCGGCACACAGGGCTGAGGCTAAGACTCGCACCAGGTTTGGAGGACTGTCAGTGTACTTAGATAATCCTATGACCCATAAAAAAATCAAAATTTTAATCAACTTTTTCAAAAGCAAGCAAAATGAAATTAACAAATGCAAATACATAAAAAACTATTGTCAAATTATTATAAATTTTTTTGAATAGCTCAACTTTACTACTTTGCAATGGTAATTTAGGAATATTTCCCATAATAATAATAGTTGAATAAAAATTAAAATCAATATTATTTCTCTTTAAAATGACATTAATCTTTGATAACAAATAAATTCTTAATAGAAATACTGATATAATACTAATCCAAAGTATAACAAAAGCCGTGTCCATTATCGTTAAATTTTAATGTAAAAAAGGATTTATTGACCAACCAACTTTATCATTCCATTCTGATTGATACTTAATATAAGAATTTATAACTTTATTAGGGCTTAATGTTACCTTAAATTCATATCCAAATAAAAGCATATTTCCAACATCAATTATTTTAAATCGTGCTGGTGATACTCTTTCAAGGTATAAAAGCCCTAATTGTCCGTAAGGTGAAAGTTGCATCTTTCCCCAATCTTGTTTAATCCCCACATAAAGTCCAAATATTCCACCCCTAAATGACGAAGTCGCTGTCCTATATTGCATATACTGAATCCCGTCCATATTACTATTCCACTTAAAGGTCATATAATCAAGCGAAATGACATTTATTTCAAGCGCTTCACCAAAACCGAAAATATTTATAATTTGGGAAAATTCTGCACCAATTGTTATGTTTAATTCTATCTCAATTAAAGCATCATCCCCTCCCGGCGGGTTACCCTTCTCCCCCCTCGCCTTGTTCATCGCCTCGGTAGCATCTACATTCTGAACCGGGTCGGGAGAAGTTGTATAACTGTAATTGGTGTTGATTTCGTAGTTGTTGTAATAGATTAGGTTATGAACGAAATCATCGGGTGTTGTAAAATATCCGATTACGGGGTCGTAAACACGGCCAGGGATGTTTATCAAACCAAATGCATCCAAATGTTTCCTTACTTCTGCTTTTAGGTACAATCGGGTTTTTCCGGTTCCGTTCATTTTGTAAATGGATAATTATCAGTTGCAGGTGCTAAGGTAGTGAAGTTTCGGAATAAAAAATTCTTCAAGAAGCCCGGCTGATAAAATAGCCAAACGGATACATTCCGGTTATTTGTTTTGTTTAAATCCCTATGTGCAGCCACCGCCACATAAACCTGGAACCGGCCTTTATACCAATTATTTTACTATTTTTACCCTTGCTATTTTGCATAATAAGGTTTTCTGAATAGTTTTGCATTTTGCAATAGCTGATTATTGCCATTAATAACAAATAACTACAACGATGGATATTATTATTGCAGGCGATGGTGAGGTGGGTTTTAATCTGGCGGAAGCCCTTGTAGATTCGAATCATAATATTACGGTAATTGATCCGCATGAGGAATTGCTAAAAAGAATAGAGTCGCATGCCGACCTGCTGACGGTTGTGGGTGAATCCAACTCGGTTTCGGTGTTGCGGCAGGCCCATGTGGATAAAGCCGACCTGCTGGTTTCGGTGCTGCACGACGAACACATTAATATTTTAACGGCTATTCTGGCTAAAAAACTGGGAGCCAAACGGGTAATCGCCCGTGTAAACACTCTTGAAAAAGTTGAACCCAACATAAGAAAAGTATATGAAGAGCTGGGTATAGATGTGCTTATATCCCCTGAAGATATTGCCGGCCATGAGGTGGTTTCGTTGCTTCATCAAACCGTTGCTACCGACATTGTAACCTTTTCGCACGGAAAACTGTCCGTTTATCTTTTTAAAATAAGGGAAGGCGCTCCGGTTGCGGGAAAAACGTTGAACCAGATAGCAAAAGAGCACAAACACCTCGATTTCAGGGCAGTTGCCATTCATCGCGACAGCCATACTATTATTCCCAAAGGTGAAAACCGCTTTGAGGAAGGAGATTTGGTTTATGTCATTTCCAAACCCGAAGCGGTTGACGAACTGGCCAACCTTTCGGGAATTGTTAAAAAGGAGATAAACAACATCTTTTTGGTTGGCGGCGGACGCGTGGGTAAGGTCATTGCCATGAACATGGAAAAAGAGATGAACATTAAACTTATTGAAAAAGACCACGACCGTTGTATGGCACTTTCCAATATTCTGGATGATACCCTGATAATTAACGGCGATGCCCGCGATATTAATTTGCTTGAGGAGGAAGGGATTGAGGGAATAGATGCATTTATTGCCGTTACCGACAGTTCGGAAACCAACATTGTTTCGTGTCTTCATGCCAAGAAATTCGGCATTCCCAAAACCATTGCGCTGGTAGAAAATCTGGATTATATCGAAATATCACAATCTATTGGTATTGATACTATTATAAACAAGAAAAAAATTGCGGCCAGCTATATTATTAAACATTCTATGGGTACAGAGGTGTCGGCATTGCGGCAACTTATCGGAATGAATGCCGAGGTGCTTGAAATGATTGCCCACGAAGGTTCTCCCATTACCAAAAAACCGATATCGGCACAAAAAATGCCGGAAGGAGCCATTATCGGAGGTATTATCAGAGGTCATGAATCGTTTATTGCCACCGGCGATTTTCAAATACAACCGCAGGATAAAGTTGTTGTTTTTGCCTTACCCGGAATTGCAACAAAAATAGAAAAGCTGTTTCATAAATCCAGATTTTTGATTTAAAACCAGATTGATGGCAAAAAGAAGTTTACTCAATACCGGAATCATTGTAAAAATACTGGGGCTCTTGCTTGTGTTTGAGAGCCTGCTTATGCTTACGGGCCTGCCTGTGGCTCTGTATTATAACGAATCACTGTTTCCCGTTACCATCAGCAGCATTATCACTTTTGTAACGGGTGTTCTTTTCTTTTTGCTTACGCTGAAAAATCCCGACAAAAACATCGGGAAGCGGGAAGGTTTTTTAATTGTTACAGCTGCATGGCTTACCATTTCGCTTTTCGGTGCCTTGCCCTATCTTTTCAGCAAAGCCATTCCCGGTTTTACCGATGCGTTTTTCGAAACCATTTCGGGATTTACCACCACGGGAGCATCCATTTTGAATGAAATAGAAACCCTGCCGCACAATATTTTATACTGGCGTGCCATGACCCACTGGATTGGTGGTATGGGAATTATTGTTTTGTCGGTTGCCATACTTCCTTTTCTCGGTATCGGCGGAATGCAGTTGTTTGTTGCCGAAATGCCCGGAATCACACCCGACAAGTTGCATCCGCGCATTACGGGAACGGCCAAACGGTTTTGGGGAATTTATGTTTTGCTTACCGTTGTTGAAGTACTGTTGCTTTGGGCAGGTGAGATGAATTTTTTTGATGCATTGTGTCATGCTTTTGCTACCATGGCTACCGGCGGTTTTTCCACCAAAAACAACAGTATTACCGGATTTTCGCCTTACTCGCAATACATCATCATCATTTTTATGTTTCTTGCCGGAACCAATTTTACCTTGCATTATTTTGCCCTGCACGGCCAACTGAAAAAAGTAAGTAAAAACGAAGAGTTTCGTGCTTATTTTAACATAACTCTGGTAATTGCCCTGATATTGACAGCAGGTCTGGTTATTTTTATGCACAAAGAGATTGAAGTTGCTTTTCGCGATGCCCTTTTTACAGTGGTTTCTATTCTTACAACCACAGGATTTGTCACAGCCGATTACATTTTATGGCCTTCCTATCTGTGGATGCTTGTGTTTGCCCTGATGTTTCTGGGGGGTATGGCCGGCTCAACGGGTGGTGGTGTTAAAATTATCCGGCATATCCTTTTGATAAAAAATTCGTGGACGGAATTAAAACGTTCCATTCATCCCAATGCGGTAATCCCTGTTAAATACGGCAAAAAGAATGTAAACCGGCAGATTATCTTCAATGTAATGGCATTTTTTCTGATATACATCCTCTTCTTTTCCATCGGAACTTTTACAATGGCTTTGCTGGGGCTTGATTTTGAAACTTCCATAGGAGCTTCCATCGCTTCGCTGGGCAATATAGGTCCGGGAATCGGTGGCGTGGGGCCGGTGGAAAACTACTCGTTTATTCCTGCTCCCGGAAAATGGATGTTGTCCTTTTTAATGCTCATCGGCAGGCTGGAGCTTTTTACCGTTCTGGTCATTTTTTCTCCTTCGTTTTGGAGACGTTAATAAAAATATTTATACCTTAGCCTTAAATAAATCAAACCAAAATTGTTAAGTCATGAAAAAGTTTGTCTTTTTGTTTGCAGCCTTGTTCCTGATAGCGTCAGGATGTAATATTATTGATGAGATTAATTCCTCCTGCAAGGTGACAAAAGTAGTTTCCAACCAGGGAACAACCACTTACGAATATTCCACGGGCGGACTGTTAACCAATGTGGAATCAACGGAGCTTAATATGAAAATTGTTATTGCCTATAACAGCGGAGGTAAGGTTAGTAAAATTGAATATTACAACAGTACCGGAGATTCGCTGCTGTTTTATATGGATTACAACTGGATAAACACACAAAAAATAGAAAGCGGAACCTATTTTAAAACCTATTCGGGCGAATGGTGGCAGGTGGACAAAACGGTTTATGAACTAAACGGCGACGGCGATCCGGTAAAAGTGTCTTATTATGAAAAAGATATGAATGACCAGTGGTATGTTGACCATTATAAAGAGTTGATATGGGACAAAGGAAATATTGTCCGTATTGAGTTTTTTACACTGAATGAATCCGACGGATCGTTTATTAACGACAGAACGTCACTGTTTGCTTATGATGATAATGTAAATCCTTGGCGCGGTTTGTCCATTAAATCGGTAATAGTGGATGACGCCGATATTTTGTGTACGGCAAACAACCCGCTGGGTATTACTACTACCGATAATGTCAACTCTTCAAACAGCGAAAGTGTTACGTTTATGTATGAATACAACAGTGATAAATATCCTGTTTCTTACACAAAAACACACCATTACGACAACGGCACTCCCGAAGAGACCGAAACCGTCAGCTCCATTGAGTACGATTGCAATTAAACGGGTTTGTTAAACAGGACCGGTAAA
>JALVZH010000179.1 GCA_027022105.1 Bacteroidales bacterium
TCACCCCAGTTTACTTTGTTGAGGCGTTCTTTCTTCTTAAAATCAATATTATCTTCAAGGGTATTCAGAATCTCGCTTTCCACAAACCGCATATTGGGGTTCAGATCCTCTTCGGTGGGATAAAACTTCTTTTTGTTTTCCTCAATACGCATGGCTGCAAAGCGCTTTACCTCAACCAAAAATGACAACTGCCAGATAAAAAGCTCATACAGCTTGTTAACACTTTTAAGAAGTTCTTTTTCGGATTTAAGAAGGTCACCGGAATTTCCGGAATACCAGGCGTATAGAGCCTGAAATGCTTTAATGCGGAGGTGACGGCGATATAACATATACGGTTATTTCTTTTCTATGAACCAGTTAAAATTTTCGGCTGCAAAAGTACACCTTTTCCGCATTATTAAAAGATTTTATTGTAAAAAGTATGTTTTTAAAAAAAATATGTCACTTTTTTATCACGATTTCATTTTTATTCTACTTTTGCATTCTGAACATATGTTCATATAAAATATAATGAATTTTAAAACTGAAAAGATGCAAATTGCCATAGCAAGCGGGAAAGGAGGAACCGGAAAGACCACATTGGCGGTGAATCTGGCCATGTGGTTGGCGGAGGAGGCCAAAGATTCTTCGATGAAGATCCTGCTGGCGGATATGGATGTGGAAGAACCCAATTCGGGGTTGTTTTTGAAAGGTGAACTTATCAGCAGCGAGGTAAAATACCGTATGGTTCCCGACTGGGATGAAAATAAGTGTACACTGTGTAAACGGTGTGCCAATATATGTGAATTTAATGCCCTTGCTTTTTTAGGAATCAGCGTAATGGTTTTTCCGGAGCTTTGCCACTCTTGTTATGCCTGTTCCGATCTTTGTCCCGAAGATGCCCTTCCCATGGTAAAGCTGCGGATGGGTGAAACAAAAGAGTTCAGGCTGAACAATCATCTGGTATTTCTCGAAAGCCGCCTTGATATTGGTGTGGAGCAGGCAACGCCGTTGATAGGGCAAACAAGAAATTACATCAAATCTCATTTTGGTGACAATTGGATTACCATCATCGACTCACCACCGGGGACTTCCTGTCCGGTAATGGAAGCGGTTAAAGATGCGGATATTGTGGTTTTGGTAACAGAACCCACACCTTTTGGCCTTCACGATTTAACCTTGGCAGTGGATACCATGCGTGAAATGAAAAAGAAAACGGCAGTTGTTATTAACAAATACGGGATTGGCAATGATGATGTGGAAAAATATTGCGATAGCAACAATATCCCCGTAATAGGTCGGATACCCAACCTGAAAGAGGTTGCCGTGCTTTACTCCAAAGGCAGTACGCTTGTTGATTATATAAAAGAGGTACGGGAAGAGATAAAGAAAATTTATAACCATATTGTTGAACTGAAAAAGCCGGACGCATGAAAGAGATAGTTGTATTATCGGGAAAGGGAGGAACGGGAAAAACCTCAATTACAGCCTCTTTTGCAGCACTTGGGGCTGATAACCTGGTGCTGGCCGACTGCGATGTTGATGCTGCCGACATGCATCTGTTTACTGCTCCTGAAACAAGGCACGAGGAGGACTTTTTTAGCGGGAAAACAGCAATTATTCATACGCAGGGATGTACTCACTGTTTTAAATGTATGAAGGTTTGCCATTTTGATGCCATTTCGATTATCGAAGGCGATTTTGTGGTTGACCCGCTGGAATGCGAAGGGTGCAGCTACTGTTTTCATGTGTGTCCCACCAGAACCATTGAAATGAAACCGCGTCTGGCAGGAAAGTTTTATATTTCAAAAACCAGATTTAACAATACATTGGTTCATGCACGTCTTGGAATAGCAGCCGACAATTCGGGTAAGCTTGTTTCCAAAGTGCGGGAAGCAGCCAAAGAGATTGCAGGTAAAGAGCGTGTGGATTATGTTTTGATTGATGCATCCCCCGGCATCGGCTGCCCGGTGGTGGCTTCACTTACCGGAGCCGATTTTGTGCTGCTTGTTTCAGAACCTACCGTATCGGGAATACATGATGTTAAAAGGGTTTACGAGCTTATTTCAAAGTTAAAACTGAGGGCGGGTTGTATTATCAATAAAAGCGATATTAACCCGGAAATGGCGTCAGCCCTCAAGGATTTTATGAAAGAAAACGGAATTGATTTAATAGCAGAACTGCCTTACGACATTAAATTTACCGAGGCCATCAGCAGCGGGAAAACCGTTGTGGAGCATGATACCGGAGAGATTCGTTCAATACTTGAAAGGAGTTGGAACAAAGTAAAAGAGTTGGTAGATAAATAATTAAATTTTAAAAAGATGAAAATATTAATAGCAGCAAAAAAAGAGGGATGGGATGCTCCCGTAAGCAATCGTTTCGGCAGGGCACCCGGATTTACATTGTATGATGATGAAACCAAATCCATAAGCTGGTATTCCAATGCCGATAATCTTCAGGCAGAACACGGCGTGGGTATTCAAGCTGCTCAAAAGGCAACAACTCTTGGTGCTGATGTTGTAATCACCGGAGGAAATTTCGGTCCCAAAGCCACCGAGGTTTTGCAAAAAACCGGTGCAAAACTGGTTGATTATGCCGGCAACATCACAGTAAAAGAGGCAATAGATAAATATAAAGGGGAGTAAATTATTTCCCTCTGTTTATGCCGGATTGATTTCAATTGATGGGGCTTTTAAGCATTCGTTTTCTTTGCCAATGCATAAAAAAGCCCCCTTTTTTCACGTTTGGAAACAATCTTCCCTTCATCCTCAAGTACATCTAAGTATTTGTTTATCTCATTGATATGAAGGCCGAGAATTTTGTGCAGGTCATCAAGGGTGCACGGACGCCTTTTTATGGTTTCCAGTATGGCATTTTCGGTGTCGCTGCGGTACGAAACGATTTTTTTTCTGTCGGGTGCTGCGGCAATAATTTTTACTTCCGGCAAATTCCAATAGTCAACAATATGCTGCAATTCGGCACGGGTGGCGGCTCTGATGTTTTCTACGGTTCCCGGACGATCCAGCGTATTCAGTTGTATTTCATCGGGTGTTATCTTTACAAATGCCTCTTTTAGTGCATCAAGGTTTTCTTTGCTATCGTTAATTCCCGGAATGATTAATACTTCTAACCATATTTTTCCTGTGTACTCTTTGCGGAATTGCACCAGTCCGTCAATATATTCCGGAATATTCAATTTCCGGTAAGGCCGGTTTATTTTTCTGAAAGCCAGGTCTTCGGCAGCATCCAGAGAGGGAAGAACCACATCTGCCGGCAACAGCTCTTTTCTTACCTCTTTATCGTAAAAAAGAGTGCCGTTGGTGAGGACAGCCACGGGAATATTTTCCGTCCTGTTTTTGATAAATTTCAGAACATCACCTATTTTGCTGTTCAGCGTAGGCTCTCCCGAACCCGAAAAAGTAATATAATCCGGTGCGGGGTTGTTTTTGAGATAATCGTCAATTTCAGCAATCACAGCCTCATAAGGGACATATTCTTTTCGCTCAAGTGTCAAATTAGTGGTTCTGCCGCATTCGCAGTAAACACAGTTGAGTGTACACACTTTATGGGGTACCAGGTCAATTCCCAACGACATTCTCAGTCGCCGTGACGGCACGGGGCCAAACAGATATTGATACATTTTATTATTTTTTTGTTTTTGTTAATTAACCTTTTATGCCTTGGTGATGCTTAAGTACAATATTTCCGGTTTCAACATTCAGGTGTCTTGAAATTACTACACATTTTGCTTTCAGGAGGAAAAATACATCACGTTTGCAATTGGACAAACCCTCATAATTCCCCTGTCCTTTGCTTATGATCATTCCGGCGTTGTAAAAAAGTTCCCTGAATTCCGGCGTGCACTCCTCAAGAATTGTTCCCGGAGCTTTGCTTCCCGAATCTGTCAGTTCGGCTACCTGATCCAATCCGGAAGCTATTGCATCTTCCATGGTTACATCATTGATGATGGGCTGATGCCGCACGGCATAAATTACCGGCTTTCCAAGTGCTTTGATCAAAACCGTGTCGAAAACCGATTCTCCCGAATTGTCACCAAGGTAAAGTATCTCGTCAGTTTGTTCCAAATGTTTCCTGAACTGCCTATAGTCGAATATTCCGAAATCCTGATCCAGCACTCTTTTTACATCTTTTACCAGGTCAAAAGGGCGATCTATTCCCAAATCAATTACATTGCCGGCAATAGCAATGCGAATGGCGGTAAGCAGCTTGTCGTCCGATAGTTCCACAATTTTTTCCAGTTCGGGAAGAATTGCTTTGGCATCTTCAATGTGTTTTTTCTTAATGGCTCGATAGGGGTCGGAAACACCGGTTCTTTTTTTAACAATGTTGTAAACAATACGGCCTGTTTCGGCAGGTGTTTTGTCCATTGGGATATGTTTTACCATGTCGCCGGTTTCGTCGAGAATCCGCTTGATTACAGAATCATCATTTGTCGCCATTCTGCCTGCCCTCAGCGCCTGATTCATAAAACAGGGGATGCATTCCAAATATGTCTTCATAATTGCCCTTTAATTTCAAATATATTGCCTGAGGTGTCTTTAATGAAAACCAGCGGTTGTTTGTTGCTTCGTTCAAGGTAATAATGTAAAAATCCGGCCTGCTTTGCCTTTGCAACAAATTCATCCAGGTTATTCACTTCCAAACAGATATGGTTGTAACCCGCGGAAACCGGTTCCGGATTGAAAAACAACTCCAGTTCCACTTCATCATTTACCAGATAAAGCACCTCCGTTTCCGAATCAATTCCAAACAGAACCTCCGACAACGCTCTGTTGAGTTTAAAATTTGATGTGGTACGGAATCCCAGCAAATCATGATAAAATTTTTCCACATCTACCCGGAAACGGATGTTTAATCCTGTATGTTTTATTTTCATAAAGTCCCCTCTTTTAAAGAGGGCAAAAATACGAAAACTCTTTGCCCTGCTGCAATTTCTTTATCCGGTTGTATTACGGATAAAAGAGATTGCCGCTGTCTTAAATGTAAATTGTCTGTCGTTGTTTGTCAACTGCCCTTTTTTGCTTTGAGCAGTTCCTCCCGTATCATGGTGTGTCCGCAGTTGGGACATTTCAGGGTAGTGCATTTTACACCCCGTTGATGCGGTAATTTTGTTCCGCATTTGGCACAAACACAATAGCCTCCCGTGCCGAATCCACCTCCATTGTTTCGTCCGTGGCCACCGCCAAAGCCAAGTCCTTTGCCTTGTCCGGTTCCTCTGTTTCTTCCTGATCCGTTCATCGCTTTATGTTTTAAAATTTCAATGCAAAGATAATGAACATATGTTCATAAAATATTTAAATTATGTAAAATTTTTTTCCAATTCCCTTTCCTCAAAAAAACCTATCTTTGCGCCATGCAACAGACCATACTTATCCTCGATTTCGGCTCTCAATATACGCAGCTTATTGCTCGCAGGGTCAGAGAGTTAAATGTTTATTGTGAAATTCATCCTTTCAACAAAATACCGCCGTTGGGCAATCACATAAAAGGGGTTATCCTGTCGGGCAGTCCATACTCCGTTCGTGACGAAGAGGCACCGGTTCCAGACCTTTCGGAGATTCGCGGGAAATATCCGCTTCTGGGCGTTTGCTACGGTGCCCAGTATCTGGCACAGCACGATGGGGGAGAGGTGATGCCTTCAAAAATTCGTGAATACGGCAGGGCCAACCTTTCGGAAATCGATCAAAGTTGCCGGCTGATGCAACATTTATCGCAAAACAGTCAGGTGTGGATGTCGCACGGCGATACCATTCTGAAACTGCCGGAACGCTTTAAGGTTGTGGGAAGCACAGATGATGTAGAGGTAGCCGGATTTAAAGTAGAAGGCGAAGAGACTTACGGAATCCAGTTTCATCCCGAAGTGTATCATTCTACGGAAGGAACAAAACTGCTGAAAAATTTTGTGGTTGACATTTGCGGATGCTCGCAAGACTGGACGCCTGATTCGTTTATCGAAACCACAGTGGTAAACCTGAAAAAGCAGTTGGGCAACGATAAAGTGGTGTTGGGTTTGTCGGGCGGTGTGGATTCGTCGGTAGCGGCCATGCTGCTACACAAAGCCATCGGCAAGAACCTCTACTGTATTTTTGTGGATAACGGGCTGTTGCGCAAAAATGAATTTGCGTCGGTACTGCATTCATACAAAGATATGGGATTGAATGTAAAAGGTGTGGATGCTTCGGATGAATTCCTTAACGCTTTAAAAGGTATTTCAGACCCCGAACAGAAGCGAAAAGCCATTGGAAAGACCTTTATCGATGTTTTCGACCGTGAGGCGCATCGCATACAGGATGTGAAGTGGCTTGCCCAGGGAACCATCTATCCCGATGTTATCGAGTCGGTTTCTGTAAAAGGGCCTTCGGCTACCATCAAATCACATCACAATGTGGGTGGCCTTCCCGATTTTATGAAACTGAAAGTGGTTGAGCCGCTGAATACACTTTTTAAAGACGAGGTGCGAAAAATAGGCCGTGCGCTGGATATGCCCTCCGATATTCTCAATCGTCATCCTTTTCCCGGCCCGGGACTGGGTATCAGGATATTGGGTGAGGTTACCAAAGAGCGGGTCAAAATTTTACAGGATGTGGACGATATCTTTATTTCGGGGTTAAAACGGGAGGGCCTATACAACGAGGTGTGGCAGGCACTCACCGTTTTGCTGCCCATACAGTCGGTAGGCGTTATGGGCGACGAGCGTACTTATGAAAATGTGGTTGCGCTGCGTGCCGTGGGTTCCACCGACGGTATGACGGCCGACTGGTCACATCTGCCTTACGAATTTCTTGCAAAAGTTTCCAACGATATTATCAACAAGGTAAAAGGCGTAAACCGTGTGGTTTACGATATCAGTTCCAAGCCTCCCGCCACCATCGAGTGGGAATAGTTCATTATTTGCAGGAAGGTTTCGTATTGCCGTTTGAAAAAAATTGTATTTTTGGTTATCAACATTAATAATTCGGAATGAAAAGGGCGTTGTTTGTTATACTGGTTTTCTTTATTACTGTTGCACAGGCACAAACGGTAAAAATACCCATTAGCAACGATATCCGGGAGCGCAACGGAAAACAGTTTTATGTGCATACCGTTGAACGCGGACAAACGGTTTATTCTATTTCAAAAGCCTATAATGTTACCATTAATGAAATCTATTTTGAAAATCCGTCGGCCAAAAACGGAATAGTGGTGGGTCAAAAACTCTGGATTCCCACCGAAAATAAAGAGACGGAAATCAGAAAAGAGACCAAACAGTCCGATTTCGACTTTTTTTATCACATTGCCGCACGCGACGAGACATTCAAACACATCAGCTCCATTTACCTTATTCCTGAAAGATACATCAGAATGGCCAATCCGGGGCTGAAAGAGCCGTTGCGCGAAGGTGAATATGTGAAAGTTCCGGTCGAAAGCGCTTTCCCCGTTCTTGACGGACATCCTGCATCCACAAGCAGCGAACCGAATACCATTGAAGATGAGGCAAGAAAATATTCGGCAACTTCACGTCAGGAAGATAAAGTACCCAAATACAAACCGCCAAAGGTGGAAACTGATGTGCCGGTCTATACGGCACCAAAAATGGAAAATAAGCCCAAACCCGTACAAACCACCACAACAACAGTCGCTGGTCAGGTTGCTTTTAATCCCGATATTCCAATTATAAAAGATTACCGCCATGTGGTTGTAATGGGAGAGACACTGGAAAGTATTGCAAAAAAATACCGTATTACCGTTAAACAATTGAAAGAGGTAAATCCCGGTTTGTTAATGGCGGCTCAGGGACAACGGTTGCGTTTGCCGGCAACGGCTTATGTGCCGGGATATTCAAAACCGAGAACCAACGTAAAATCAAAACCCGCTACCGGAACGGTGCAAAATGATGAAGGGCCGGTTGCGCCTCCTTCCACCCAAGAGGGAAAGAAAACCGGTCAGCAACAACAAAAACCTGAGTTTTATTACCATAAAGTTAAAAAGAAAGAGACATTGTACAGCATTTCAAGATTGTACGGTGTAACCCTTGATGATTTGTACAAAAATAACCCCGGACTTACCTCCTCTATTAAAACCGGACAAACCATTAAGGTTCCAAAAAAAAAAATAAGAACTGACTACCTGCTTTATACACCGCTGGCTAACATTCGTTTGAAGAAGTTGGCCAAAATGTACGGGATTTCTTATTCGCAACTTAAAAGTTTTAATCCGCTTATCGGGAAAAAGGTATATGCCGGACAACCCGTAAAAATACCGGTGGGAAGAATGGCATGGGTAGTGCCTTTGGAAGAGGGCAAACAAAAGATTAAACAGGAGCCTTCAAAACCGAAAGTATCTCCCGAACCTTTGGCAACATGCAGAAAAAAAGCCCGTAACCGTTATAAAATCTATAAGGTAGCCCTCATGGTGCCGTTGTTTCTTGAGGAGGCCGACAGCCTTGATTTGGAGCAGTTTATGACAAAACAGCAAAGCACTTTTAAACCTTTCAGGTTTATTAAATTTTTGGAAGGTGCTCTGTATGCGGCCGACAGTTTGCGGAAAGAGGGTATGAACCTCAGACTTTATGTTTATGATGTTGACAACAAACTGACGAAAACGGCAAATGTCCTTTCAAAACCGGAACTGAGGGAGATGGATTTGATCATAGGGCCGTTTTACAGTGCTTCTTTTGCACAAGCGGCCATGTTTGCCGGACGTTTTCATATACCCATTGTCAATCCGGTTACTTTCCGCGAAGAGGTGGT
Source organism: Bacteroidales bacterium (assembly GCA_027022105.1). Classification (GTDB taxonomy): domain Bacteria; phylum Bacteroidota; class Bacteroidia; order Bacteroidales; family F082; genus Sulfidibacterium. Next base: position 8,733 of record JALVZH010000179.1, read on the forward strand.
CAGGGATAACGATAACGTGATTAAGGTGAAGCCCGGATTGTCGTGGCAGAAAGATATTGTTTTGTCGGTATTCCAACACTACTACGCAAACAGCAAGGTATTTCTTATTACACAAACATCCTATAAAGATGCCGATAGAGTTATAGCTATCCAAAACGGAATTGAAGAGGTCATGCCGCCTGAGGTGGCGGTTCCCAACAGCGACCTGATAAATGTTGGTTTCGGCGTGGCCATGAGGGATGAAGAATATACCGAAGATACACCTTTGCAGCCTTATACATTCGAGGGAAAAACGGTTGACCCTGAACTGTTGAAATCGTTTCCCGGCGACAGTACCCGGATTGAAAACAATTTAATCAGGATTAATTACATGGCCGACAGCCTACATCCTTTTGAGCGTAACGCTTCGGTGTTAAGGAACAATCTTGTGATTATCTATGGCGACAACAAAGGATTTATTATGGATGCCGTTAACCGTCTGAACCGCCTGACCGATACATTTGATATTAAAATAATCGGTTTGCCGTTGTGGGAACGTTTGTCGAATCCTAACTATGTGCAATTAAATAACTTGCAAACACTTTATCCCTCTTCCTATTATGTTGATTATAACGATTCGGTTACCGCACGGTTTATTCGGAAATTTGAATCGGTGTATTATACCGATCCTGAAGAATGGGGTATTTTGGGCTACGATGTGATGAATTTTTTCGGTAAAATGTTGACAGATTACGGAACATCTTTTGAAAAGTGTTTGCCCGAAACGGAAATGCAGGGAATTTCAACCCGGTTCAGGTTTAAACCTTCACCATTAAATCAAAACAGTTTTGAAAACAGCTATTGGAATATCTTGCAAATCAGAAATAAAAAGTTGATAAAACTTCCTGACTTCCCCGATTATTATCAGGACAACT
>JALVZH010000180.1:0-1154 GCA_027022105.1 Bacteroidales bacterium
AACCGGTATAATTCGGCAAAACCTTATATTTTTACACTAAAATTATTGTTAACACAAAGTTTTTAAATTATGGAAAAGGATTTGGTAGCAGTTTATACGGGTTCGAGAGTAGAAGGACAGTTTGTTACGGAACTGTTAAAGGAAAAAGGCATAGGAAGTATCTATCGCGATTTTTTGCAGGAAAGTGTTGACGCCGGATGGGGCGACGGTTTGCCTGAAGATGCCGTGCAGGTTTTTGTGGAGGAATCGAATGCCGAAGAAGCTAAGGCTTTTCTGGATGAATATTTTAAAAACAGAGACAAGAAATAAGCCCTTTTTATCTTTTTGCAAATCAACACATAACCGGTTTTAATGGAAATCGCTTTACTGAATTATTTTGTTCTGAATGATGAACTGAAAAGCACTTGTGATTTTAATCCTGCCCCTTTGCATACCGGGACGTTGGTTTATGAAGTTATCAGAATAATAGACGGCAAACCTCTGTTTTTCAGGGAACACCTTGACAGATTCTTTCGTTCGGCGGAAAACTGCGGATTGAAAGTACATCTAAACGAAAAAGAAATTGCCCTGAGAATAAGGAACCTGATACAATACAACAAAATGTTGCAGGGAAACATAGAGTTTGTCTGCCATTTTGATGAAAAGGGAAAGAGAAATTTTCTGGCTTGGTGTACCCCTTGGAAATATCCAACGCAGGAGCAGTACAAAACCGGGGTAAAAGTTACATCACTGAAAACCGAAAGGATTAAGCCCGGTATCAAGGCATTTAACCGCCGGTTAAGGGAGGAATCGGACAGAATCATTGCAAAGAAAAAGGTGTATGAGGTTGTATTGGTCAATAGCAAGGGGATAATTACGGAGGGGAGCCGTTCCAATCTCTTTTTTATAAAAAACGATACTCTTTTTACCCCACCTGTTTCGCTGGTATTGCCCGGAGTGACCCGTTCGCGTATTTTCGCATTGTGCAGAGAAAACCGCATTGAGGTTAATGAAACAGATATTCATCTGAAAGAGACAGCGAATTATGAATCCATGTTTATTTCGGGCACTTCACCCAAAATATTGCCGGTAAAAAATTTTGATGAAACGGAATATTCCGTCAATAATCAATTGATGCGCTATTTAATGAAAGAACTCGACCGGATTATTGCCGA
>JALVZH010000180.1:1164-9643 GCA_027022105.1 Bacteroidales bacterium
GTATCGGGACTTGCATTTCCTCTTTTTGCACAGAAAAAGGTTCCTAAGGATGTATGCCTGACACACCGGGAACGTTTGCTGGCGGGATTAATCAACGACATAAGAAAAGATTACGGTAAAAGTAAACTGCCGCTAAGTATTTCGTTGACCTATGTTGCCAAAACACATATTAAGGATTTGAAAGAAAACCATCCCGATACAAGTATTTGTAACCTTTCAAGTTGGTCGGACAGAGGAAAATGGACACCCTGTTGCTATAACCCCTATGTTGTAAAGCACGATTGCATGTGGAAAAAACCCAAAGAACTGACCACCTATCCTTATCGCGGGTATGAAATGGCTGTCTGGTTTCAGGATACGGTTTCCGTTGACAGTCTGGCTTCGCTTTGGGCCGAACAGCAGGAGATTCTTGATATGATACTGACGAGAGGCAATTGGGAGCAGAAAAAGTGGCGTACGTTTGGGGTGGCCATGGACGAGCATTATGTATCGGTTTGGTTCGGGCAGCGTGCCGATAAAGCCGGAAAACCTGCCTACTGCAAGGAAAACACACCTGACTCTTTACAGGATAACATAACGGTGCATAACGTTGCTCCGAAAGCCTACTATCTCATATTCGGCAGTTATGACAATGCCCGCGACGCAAAAAAAGCGGTAAAGAGGTTCAGAGACGATGGTTTTAACCAGGCCGGCTATATGGAAGCCAACGGACATTTCAGAGCTTACCTTTCAAAATTTGAAACATTGAGGGAGGTGATGGCTGTTAAAAAAACTTTAAACCCCAAGTATCGGGAGGCCTGGATATTGAAACATTAAAATTTTCTTATCTTAGCGATTTAATAATAAAAACCGCCCCGGATTAACGGGTGAAATAAGTTTTTTGCCTGCCTATGCAAGATAAATATAAGTTGATAATTGTTGATAATGAGAAACTTGCTGCTGAGTTTCTGGATTTCCCTTCACGACTCTATAAAAACGATCCCTATTGGGTAAGGCCACTCGATAGTGAGATAGAGAAAATATTTGACCCTCAAAAAAATAAAAATTTCAGAACGGGAGATGCCATTCGCTGGTTGGCGGTGGATAATAACGGAAATACGATGGGCAGGATTGCCGCCTTTTATGAAAAAGGAACTGCCATGAAAAATAACCAACCCACAGGTGGCGTCGGTTTCTTTGAATCGGTTAACAATCAGGAAGTTGCAAATTTGCTTTTCGATGCAGGTAAAGAATGGCTTCAGAACAAAGGGATGGAAGCCATGGACGGGCCTGTAAATTTTGGAGAGCGTGATGTGTTTTGGGGATGCTTGTACGATGGATTTACCGACCCCAATTACAATATGCCATACAATTTTAAATATTACAACGATCTTTTTAATAATTACGGATTTAAAGAATATTTTAAACAATATACCTACCGGCTTGAACTGGAGGGTGGTTTGAAATCGGAAACCGTTCGCCAAAAAGCATTAAGATTGCGCAGAGACCCGGGTTACAATTTTGAAATTCTGAACTGGAAAGTGGTGGACCGGTATGCCGACGATTTCATGGTTGTGTTTAACAAAGCATGGGCAAAATTTCCGGGGGTTAAACCGGTACGAAAGGCACATGCCATGGCTCTGCTCAAAAGCCTGAAACCGATTATTGACCCCAGAGCTGTTCTGTTCGGTTATTATCATGGAGAACCTATTGCTTTTTTTATTATGGTTCCCAATCTGAACCCGATTATCAAACCCTTTAACGGTAAAATGAACCTGCTGAACAAAATAAAGCTGTTTGTAAATTTGAAAATTCTGAAAAAGAGCCACCGGCTTATCGGGCTTATTTTCGGTGTGGTGCCCGAACACCAGGGTAAAGGTGTTGAATCGGGTTTAATACTCAGATTTGAAGATGAAGTACTAAAACCTGACTTTCCGTTTACCGAACTGGAAATGAACTGGATAGGCGATTTTAACCCCAGCATGATGAAACTGGTGGAACAGATAGGCAGCACAATAAGCAAAACGCATATTACCTACCGCTATCTGTTCGACCGGAATAAACCGTTTGAACGGGCCAAAAAGCTTAGTTGATTACCAGCTTTTTAACGGCAGTTTGGTTTTCGTTACCCGAAGTGATTTTTATGAAATAAACTCCTTTGGGAAGTTCCGGAACCCGTAAAAGATATTTTCCTCCGTTACCATTTAATTCGTTATTAAAAACTTCCTCACCCGATACATTTAATATGGTAACCTTTAAATTGCCGGTTAATGAACAATTAAACCCAATTGAAACGGTATTTCCCTGTTGTACGGGATTGGGATAAATTTCGGGAAAATGATATTCCGTGATGTTCTGTTCGGCTGTTCCGAGGGAAGGGTCGAAATAGAAAGCGCCCACATCGGAAACGGAGCCGTCGGGGTCGGGTTCGGAAGCGGGGTCGCCGGTATCGATACAGGGCGATTTGGTATTGTCGTTAACGGGGTAATTGGCCCATGTGAGCCGGAAATCACCGTTATCGGGGTCGGCAAAGAGCGGATCGGCATCAAAACAGCCTGTTCCGAACCAATCGAAGCCCTCGCCTCCTTCAATATCGCAATAGGTGGCAGTAACCGTCTGCCCGCCCAAATAGCTTATGGGGTCGCCTGCCGACGTTATCCATAAAATATTGTTGTAAACATCAGCCGATGAGGAGGGGTCTTCAAGATAAAAGTAAAACGAACTTCCATCATCGGAGTTGTTGGCATAGCAGGTGTTGTTGTTCATACGGAAACTTCCGGTGGATGTAGCCGCAGAAACGGCACCGCCGATAACGGATGAATTGTTTCCTTCAAATGTGTTTCTATATACTTCAACATGTCCCCGGTCGGTGTAAACCTGCAAGCCGCCACCGTTGTTGGAAGCATTGTTGCCCGAGAATGTGTTATGGTGAACTTTTACCGTATCCGAAAAATGCTCGATCCATACGCCACCACCGTCGTTTGCAGCCTGGTTTCCCGAAAAAGTATTGTTGTGAATATTCAGTTTTCCTGCGTTCATTTCAAAATATGCCCCTGCACCGTTGGCTGTTTCAGTGGTATTGGAAGTATGTTGGTTTTCGCTGTATTCCACATTGCCTCCTGCCGGCATTCTCAACCAGAATCCGCCGCCACCGAGGGTTGCAACATTATTGCTAAAGCTGTTTTGTGTGGCTGTGGCCTGCGATCCTGTTCCCAACAGATAGATCATGGCTCCTCCTGCATCGTCGGCAGCCATATTGTTTTCAAAAACGGAATTAGACAAAATTGCCGTCCCCGCATTATCGGAATAGAGCATACAGCCACCGGCATCATCACCCATTGCGGTGTTGTTCATAAAAGTACAGTTATAAACCTGCATGGTTCCCCCGTCGCTGCCGATAAACAGGCCACCTGCATCGTTGCCCGATGATATATTGTTGTCAAAAGAGCAATCCTGTACCGTTACCGTTCCGTCGAAAGTATAAATACTCAATCCGCCACCCGCTTCCGATGCCGTGTTGTTGTCGAATGTGCAGTTTTGAACCAGAAAGTCAGCCGAAGCGGTTTCGCCCTGGCATCCGCCGCCGTAATCGGCAGAGCCGTTTTCAAAACCTATGTTTTTTATGGTGATATCCGCATCCGCTGCCGTGGTTTGGATGTACAATCCCTGCCGGCCGGCAGCTTCAATGACGGTTGTTCCGGGGGAGTCACCAATCAGGGTAATGGAATAGTTTTCTTCGGAATAAAATCCCAAAGACGAAGTAAGCAGGTAAGAACCCGGATTGAGAAAAATAGTATCGCTTTCACCGTTCCCTTCGCATGCCGAGAGTGCGCTACTGAGCTCCGTGGCATCTGACACTGTGAAATTGGCTGCGATAATGATTGACCGGTTTAATAAAAACAAAAATGAAAACACTAATCCTGCAAAAAGAGTAGCAGCAAAATGGTTATACTTTTTCATGATATGGTTTTTTATAATTAAAACACAAAGGTAGTTGATTTTACCTGCTAAGGCAAGTACCAATGAGAATTGAGCATGTTTTTAACGATATCCGGCAGATTCGGGCTATAATCCGGTTTTGGAATATGCCTCAGGCAGGTCAGGGTTAAACTTAGAAAGGTGTTCTTTAATCTAACATCTTATATCTGACATCAATCCCCCTCCCGTCCCAATTCAGAGGCATCATCAGGTTGCCTTGCGAGATGGAATGCCGATGAATCTCCCCTCAGACTTCTTTTTCAATTAAACATACGGTACGGACATCATTCGGGGATTCATAGGGCGCGCCTGGCTTTATGCTTACCTGTAAAAGTCCTCTGAATTACAGGAAAAAAATTAACGTATGGCAATCCCACCCCAACACCCCAACATTCCAATCGTCTTTAGTACATAAAACATCCAAAATACCACATCAAAAATATAACATCAAAAATATCACATCCAAAATACCACATCAAAAATACCACATCAAAAATAATACATCCAGAGTTGAATAAAAAACAATAAATTCGCACGGTCAAAAAATATTGAATGAAATCGTTAGCCGTTTTTATATTAGTTTTAGTTCTGTTTTACTATGGAACCAAATTGTTTGTGCGTTACATCCTGCCCTGGCTGATAATGAAATTCTTTGAAAAACAGATAGATAACATTAACCGCCAACAGGGAGGCTATGAAGAAAACATAAGAGAAGGAGAGGTAAAAATGAGTAGCAAACCGCACGGAGCAACAAAAACAGATGACAAATCATTTGGAGAATATATCGATTTTGAAGAGATAAAAGATAACGAAAAAAGCGAATCAGATGAATAAAGACAAAATTAAAGCCTTTTTGCCGTATATACTGGCAATAGTTGTATTCCTTATCATAACATTAGTCTATTTTTCACCTGCCCTTGAAGGGAAACGGTTGAAACAACATGACATTGCCATGTTTAAAGGAATGTCGAAAGAGATAACCGATTTCAGGGAAAAGACCGGTGAAGAGCCTTTGTGGACCAATTCGATGTTCGGTGGGATGCCTGCCTGGCAGATTTCGGTTCATTACAAAGGAAACCTGATAAAATACATTGACAAGGGCTTGCAACTGGGTCTGCCCGCTCCGGCCAATCTTGTGTTTCTCTATTTCCTCGGATTCTTTATCCTTTTGCTGGTGCTCGGTGTGGATGTATGGCTGAGTATTGCCGGAGCCATTGCTTTTGCACTCTCATCCTACTTTTTCATTATTCTCGGTGCCGGACACAACTCCAAGGCACATGCCATTGCTTACATGGCGCCTGTTTTGGCGGGTATCATCTGGACTTTCAGGGGTAAATACCTGAAAGGTGCCATTCTTACAGCCCTTGCCCTTGCGTTGGAGATTAATGCCGGACACCTGCAAATTACCTATTATCTGCTTATTCTTGTGGTAGTTTACGGAATTTACGAATTGATAAACAACGTCATTAACAAACAACTTCCTCACTTTTTTAAAGCAACGGGGATTTTACTTGTTGCCGCTTTGCTGTCGGTGGGAACCTATTTTACCAACCTGTGGGGAACCTGGGAATACGGAAAATATACCATGCGCGGAAAACCCGAACTCACAAAAGAGAAAGAAAACAAAAGCAGCGGACTCGACAGGGATTATATCACTGCCTGGAGTTATGGCATCGGTGAAACATGGTCGCTGATGATTCCCGATGTAAAAGGTGGCGCTTCGGGATATTTGAGCAGCCATGATAAGGCAATGAAAAAAGCTTCGAAAGAGTACCGCAGAATCATCGGACAACAAAATGCTTACTGGGGCGACCAGCCCGGCACATCCGGCCCTGTTTATGTGGGTGCCATCGTTGTATTTCTCTTTATACTGGGGTTGTTTATACTGGAAGACAAGCTTAAATGGGCACTGCTAGCGGCCACCATTCTGGCCATTGTGCTCTCGTGGGGTAAAAATTTTATGGATTTCACCAACTTTTTCATTGATTATGTTCCCGGGTACAATAAGTTCCGTGCGGTTTCCATGATTCTTGTCATTGTTGAGCTGACCATGCCGTTAGTGGCCGTTTTGGCATTGGACAAAATCCTTAAAAATCCGGGAATACTGAAAGAAAAACAAAAGGCATTTTATATTTCATTGGGCCTGACAGCAGGGATTACATTGCTTTTTATCCTGACTCCCGGCACCTTTTTCAGTTTTTTCAGTCAGTACGAATTGCAGCAGTTCAACATGCTCAAAAGAAGCAACGATCCAGCACAGATTGCATCTTTTATGAATAACCTGCAAGAGGTAAGGGTTGCTGTTTTCCGTGCCGATGCCTGGCGAAGTCTGATTTTTATTCTGCTTGCTGCGGCTTTGCTCTATTTCTATTCGGGTGGAAAGGTGAAAAAATCGCTCTTTGTTACCGGTATGGCACTGTTGTTCCTCTTCGACCTCTATCCTGTTGACCGCAGGTACCTGAACAACGACAATTTTGTTCGTAAAAGCAAAGCCGAAGTTCCTTTTGAAAAAACCATTGCCGACGATTATATTTTAAAAGACAAATCACCCGGTTTCAGGGTGTTGGATGTAACCAAAAATGTATTTAACGATGCCAGCACTTCCTATTTTCACAAATCAATAGGAGGTTATCACGGTGCCAAACTGCAACGTTATCAGGATTTGATTGACGAATACCTTCATACGGAAATAGAACAAATAAGAGCGACTCTAAAAAAACAACTGACACCTGCGTTGGTGGATGAAGTATTGAAAAAGCAGCAGGTTTTGAATATGCTCAATACCAAATACATTATTTATAACCCCAAAGCACAACCGTTGTTGAACCGTTTTGCTTTTGGAAACGCCTGGTTTGTTGACGATTACAGGATTGTTAATAATCCCGACGAGGAAATTGACGCATTGGGCAAAACGGATTTGGAACATGTGGCTGTGGTTGACAAACGTTTTGCCGGACAACTGCAGGGCAAAAAATTTCCTGTTGATGCTTCTGCTTCCATAACCTTAAAAAGTTATGCCCCCAACCATTTGGTTTACGATTATCACGCCGCTGCCGAACGGTTGGTAGTATTCTCTGAGATATATTACGACAAAGGTTGGAACGCATATATTGACGGCAAAAAAGCGCCTTATTTCAGGGCCGATTATGTGCTTCGTGCCATGGTAGTGCCAGCCGGCGACCATACCATAGAATTCAAGTTCGAACCTGTTGTCTGGAGTGTGGGAGAGAAGATATCGCTTATCAGTTCCATTTTGCTATTGCTGGGCGTGGTTGCAGGTATTTACATCGAATTGAAGAAAAGGAATAAGAAACAAACCGCAAACAAAGAATAACCGGTAAATTGAAAAAGGTACTCATTATAACATATTACTGGCCGCCAAGCGGAGGTGCAGGAGTACAAAGGTGGGTTAAATTTGCAAAGTATCTGAAGTATTTTGATTATGAGCCGGTTGTGATTACGGTAGATTCAAAATATGCCTCTTATCCTATTCTTGACACATCGCTTGAAAACGAAACAAAAGAAATAGAAACATATAAGACTAAATCTTTTGAGCCTTTCGGTATTTATAAACGGCTTTTAGGGAGAAAAGACATACCTTTTGCCGGATTTGCAAATGAAAAGAAAGTTGGGTTTGCGGAAAAAATTTCCAGATTTATCAGGGGTAATTTTTTTATTCCCGATGCCCGAAAAGGATGGAACCGGTATGTTTTGCCAATTGCTAATGATTTGATTAAGAAATATAATATTGAAACGGTAATAACGACAAGTCCTCCCCATTCAACAAATCTTGTCGGCTTAAAGTTAAAAAAGAAATTCAATATAAAATGGATAGTTGATTTGCGTGATCCCTGGACGAATATTTATTACTATGACAAATTGCTTCATACCGGAATTGCAAAAAGAATTGATAAAAAATTAGAGGTAAATGTTTTAAATACTGCCGACAGTGTAATAGTTGTAAGTGAATCAATAAAAAAATTGGTTGATAATAAACTTAACAAAAATTTTAATAATGAAAAAGTTACAGTAATTCCAAATGGATTTGATGATGAGGATTTTCAACTATTTGCAAAGAAGAAAAATACACGTTTTACAATAACTTATACAGGCACTTTGGCCGAGAATTACAGAATAGATGCATTTTTGGATGCATTAAGTTTATTGAAAAATTATGATATACAGACTAAATTTATCGGTAAAATATCTCCATATTTTCTTAGAGCAATCAGGGAGAAAGGACTGTTGCAATATGTTGAAATAAAGGAACATGTTGAGCATGCCGACGCCATAAGGTATATGATTAATTCCGACCTGTTACTCCTTGCTATTCCTGATGTTCCTGAAAACAAGGGTATATTAACGGGAAAACTTTTTGAATATCTTGCATCAAAAAACAGAATTCTGGGAATAGGCCCTGTTGATGGTGATGCAGCAAAAATAATAAGATATTGCCAGTCGGGCAAAATGTTTGATTACAAAGACATTGAAGGTATTAAATCTTTTATTGATTCTGCTTTTT
>JALVZH010000181.1:0-8119 GCA_027022105.1 Bacteroidales bacterium
TGAAGGGCCGCCCCTTTGTACGTCAACAATCACCATGGGCAGTTCCGTCATTACGGCCAGGCCAATGGCTTCGCTTTTGAGCGAAAGACCGGGGCCCGAAGTAGTTGTAACTGCAAGAGCGCCGGCAAAACTGGCACCGATGGTCGAAACAATACCTGCAATTTCATCTTCGGCCTGCTGCGCAATGGCGGTAAACTGTTTGTGTTTGGAAAGTTCCTGCAAAATATCGGTAGCAGGAGTAATGGGATAAGAACCAAGATAAAGATTTCTTCCGGAACGTTCGGCTGCTGCAAGAAAACCCCAGGCAGTGGCAAGGTTACCGGTAACGTTGCGGTAGCGTCCCTTTGTCAGGTCGGCTTTCTCTATTTTAAATGTATTGGCAAAAACCTCGGCGGTTTCACCATAATGATAACCGGCTTCCAAAACCTTTTTATTTGCTTTTACTACCAAAGGATTTTTAGCAAATTTCTTTTCAAAGAATGAAAAAGTGGTTTTATAATCGCGGTTAAACATATAAAAGATAATCCCCAAAGCAAACATATTTTTCGACTTCAAGGCTGTTTTGTTGTCCAGGTCGAGGTCTTTTACCGCTTCCCTTGTAAGTGTTGACAAGGGTGCTTTAATTACAAGGTGACCGGTTAAAGTACCGTCTTCCAAAGGATTGCTTTCGTAACCTGCTTTTTCAAGGTTCTTTTCTGTAAAAGCATCGCTGTCCACTATAATAATGGCATCCTTTTTAATCCACCTTAAATTTGCTTTTAACGATGCCGGATTCATGGCCACCAACACATCGGCATAATCGCCGGATGTATGAATGTTTTTGTGACCGAAGTGAATCTGGAATCCGGAAACACCCGAAACGGTTCCTTGCGGGGCCCTGATTTCCGAAGGAAAATCGGGGAATGTGGCGAAATCATTACCCTCTAATGCGGTAGAATCGGAAAACAACGACCCTGTCAACTGCATTCCGTCACCCGAATCGCCTGCAAAACGAACAACCGCCTGTTCCAGTTCAATAATTTTATCTTTTTTGGTTGTCATAAATTTATTTTTAAATATTGCGGCAAAATTAATTCAAATATTTTTCTGCAAACGTTTTACCTTCTTTTTTTTAAACCTTTTTATCAGAAAAAGCGTTTATTAAAAGAAATTGTTAATCAATAGTAAATCAGTTAATTATAATGGTATAGTTCTTAATGCAAATCCCCTTTGTTGTTTAATTATAACAAATCTAAATTTATTTTTTCACTTTAAAGCATTCAAAAAGAGGAGAGCATCCTAAATATACTACTATTTAGATACATAAATACCACATTGTTGCCAATCAGGAGTAATTTAGATTTTGTAAAAAAATTTAAAATAACATAATGTTATATATAAACCTTTTATATTTGCAACCGTTAACATTTTTAAAACATAATATTATGGCTTATAAAATTTCAGATGATTGTACTGCTTGCGGGACTTGCATTGACGAATGTCCTGTTGGAGCAATTTCCGAAGGTGATATCTATGTTATAGATCCTGATTTGTGTACAGATTGCGGTGCTTGTGCAGAGGTTTGCCCCGTAGAAGCAATTCACCCGGAATAAAGAAATTGAATTTTATTAAAAGCCCGTTACCGGTTTTTGCCGGTAACGGGCTTTTTTGTTTGGAATAGCGCAGGTCAAATCTCGAAAATCATAAATAAACCGTTGTCCGCATTCTGAATGCCTTGTTGTTTATTCCGTCTTTCTTTCAACCCTTCTTTCCTTAAAAGCACTCTCCGACGAATACAAATTGAAAAAATTTGGTGTATTTTTGTGCATTATTAATAAAACAGAAGCGGGTTTTGCAAAAAAATTCCTTTTTTAAAAGTTATTTAAAGGCATTGCAACCGAAGATTAGTTACCGGAGTTGATGGACAGAATACAAGAAAGATTAATTAAAGGATTAAAGGCGGGCGATAAAAAGGTATTCGAAGAGATTTACCGCCTTTATTTTGTCCCGCTCTCTTATTATTGTGCGGCTTATACCGGTACCATGGAAGATGCCGAGGAAATCGTACAATCTGTTTTTCTGAAACTTTGGATAAAAAGAGATGATATAATTATTGAAAGTTCGTTAAAAGCATATCTATACAAAGCCGTGCAAAATGAAGCGATAAATCTGTTAAATCATAATAAAGTCAAAAAAAAGTACGAACATCATATAGATGAATTGAATAAAAATACAAATGAGAATGTTCAGCATAAAATGGAAAAGGAGGAGCTGGAACGAATAATTAAACGAGCCATGCTCCGGCTGCCGAAAAAACGAAGAAGAATATTTGAAATGAGCCGTTTTGAAGGGTTAAAATATTCGGAAATAGCTGAACGTCTGTCGCTTTCGGTAAAAACCGTGGAAGCTCAGATGAGCAAAGCACTGAAATCGTTAAGAAAATCGTTGAAAGATTATATACCCTGAAAACGGGAAAAATCAGAGTAAGAATAAAAATATTTAAAAAACAGTAAGGGTAAAACAAAGATTAGCTGTCATAACATTGAAAAACGATATTAATAAGTGATAAAAAAGCATTCATATAACGAACTTTTGACAAGGTATTTCTCGGGAAACTGCTCTTCCGCCGAAAGAGGCCGTGTGGAGAAGCTGTATCGCGAGGACAATAAGTTCGGAATGCTTTTTGACGACTATAAAAAGGTTTGGCAACTGGCCGGAGCCGAAAAAAATTTTCCCGAACCTGATGTTGACAGTGCCTGGGAAGAATTGAACCGCAGAATTGATTACGCTGAAAAATTTATCCCCGTTGTTACGGAGAAACGGCACGGAATGAGGCGTGTTGCCGTTGTTTTATCACGTATTGCCGCCGTGTTCCTTCTTGCCGCGGGCGTTTACTATCTGTTTACACAAACCGGCGCAACAGCAGATTGGAACAGTTACGCGTCCGAAAACATTAAAGAGGCTCCTTTGATTCTTCCCGACCAATCGGAAATATTTACATCATACAATACGCAGGTGCAGTATCCCGGGCATTTTAACAAAGAACAAAGATTGATAAAATTTTCGGGTGAAGCACTGTTCAGAGTGGCTCATAATCCGGAAAAGCCGTTTGTTGTCGAAACCGGTAATGTCAGGGTTAAAGTTCTGGGTACCGTTTTCGATTTAAGGAATTATGAACAGGAAAACAAGATTGTTGTTTATCTGAAAGAGGGTAAGGTACTTTTCTATTCGGTTGACAAGGACGAAAATGTTCTGGAACAAATCATACTGCACCCGGGCGAAAAGGGAGTTTACGATAAAACAACGGGAAGCATTACCCGCTCAACCTTTGACAACGACAACTTTATTGCATGGCAAACGGGAGAGCTTGTGTTTGTTAACGCACCTTTGGACGAGGTGTTCAAGACCCTTGAAAAGACTTATCGCGTGAAGATTGTTCAGCAAAAATCGTGTGCCGGCATGCATCTTACCGCTAAATTTACAGGAGAAACCCCCGAAAGCATCTTCCAGGCACTGAATATGGTCTTTGGCATTCAGTATAAGATTGAAGGAAACACCATTTACATTTATTAAATTTCACCTTTCTCCGGTTTATAAAAAACTTTATCTTGCGGTGGTTAATTTTACCGTTCCCGCAGCGTGAAAACTTTTATCAGAGACAGGCAATATTATAAGTTCAGCTTATACGGGTTTTTTAAGAACCTGCGTTTTTTCGAGCAGTTTCTCTTTCTGTTTTTCCTCGAAAAGGGAATTGACTATGTAAAAATCGGCCTGCTCTATTCCATTCGCGAGATTACCATTATCTTGCTTGAGATTCCCAGTGGACTGATAGCCGATGCCGTTGGCCGCCGCAAAACCATGATAGGGGCTTTTGCACTCTATATCGCCTCTTTTCTGATTTTCTATTTCTCCAACCATTTTGGCCTGATGGCACTGGCCATGGTCTTTTTTGCCTTTGGCGATGCTTTCCGTTCGGGAGTGCACAAAGCCATGATTTTTCATTACCTGAAAGAGACCGGGCAGGACGAGCATAAGGTAGATTATTACGGCCATACCCGTTCGTGGTCGCAGCGCGGCTCGGCCCTCTCATCGCTTATTGCAGCTTTGGCCGTATTCTATTCGGGCAGTTACCGTATTATTTTTATCGCCACCGTTATCCCTTACCTTGCCGACATGCTGCTCATCTGGTCTTACCCCGCTTATCTCGACGGTGAAATAAAGCCCTTGGAAGCTGAGTCGTTGAAGAAGAAATTTTCGATTGTTCTCTCCTCTTTTGTGCTGTCGTTCAAAAACATAACCATGCTGAAAACATTGACAAACCTGTCGCTCTACGGTGGTTTTTACAAAGCGGTAAAAGATTACATTCAGCCTGTGATTATGACTTTTGCCCTTTCGGTACCGCTCTTTTCAGGAATGGCCGAAAAGAAAAAGACCGCACTTTTTGTGGGTCTCTTTTATTTTGCGGTTTATCTGCTTACCGCCCGCATGTCGCAATCGTCGGGAAAATTTCTCCGGATTTTCAAAAAGGATGCTATACGTCCCATGAATATCACCATGACGGCCGGCTTTGTAGCCGGAATTGTTCTCGGGATTTTTTATAATTACCATTATCTTTTTTGGGCCATTGCCGGATTTCTTGTGATTATGATGATCGAAAATCTGCGCAAACCCATTGGTATAGCTTTGGTTGCCGATGAGACCGATAAGCGGATTATGGCTTCCGTTTTGTCGGTGCAGTCGCAGGCCAATTCGCTGTTTGCCGCTTTGCTGGCACCTTTGGCAGGGTTTTTTGCCGATAAATTCGGTATCGGAACGGCACTTATGCTGGTGAGCCTGTTGCTTCTCCTGGCTTTTCCATTGTACTGGCTGAAGAAAAAACCGTCCTGATTGAAACCGGTATGATTATATAACTTTTTATGAAACCTAAGTTGTTTAAAATTAATTCCATTATTAAACCGCCCCCGTACAAATCGAATAAGCTAATTGGTAACATGAATTTAAACTTGCCTGCAGTGAATTTAAATTAGAGTAATCCGTGTAATTCGATAATTCTTCTTCATCTGATTACGCGAATTTAACGAATTCAGGTTCTTTTTTAACAAAATATCAGGAACTTAACACATGTTCATTATGATCCGTCAGTAATCCTCTCTCCCGATTCCGCTATCAATCTTTTCAGAAGATTTTCCAGTTTCCGGCCGTATTTGGGGTCGCAGGCCCATTTTCCGGTGAGTTGGCGAATATCGCGTACACTTCCGCGTTTTACATATTTAAAACGGGCATCAACTGTTTTGTGGTGCAGCTTTTTATTTGAGGCATAAGCTTTTAGGTGCTGAATGTGTGCCCGTACACCCATTTCTAACGAAGGGAAGGAGAGTCCTTTTTTACCATTTCCGGTAACCCCGAGCCCGCACAGGTTGTTTTGCCCGGGTTGAACATCACCGCCGTATTTCAAAAAACCGGTTTCGAGGCACATCTGCGAAAAGGCAACTTCGTAATTTACCCCTTCATCTTCCGCCTCTTTTATGTACAGCCGTGCTATTTTCCGGGCCTGTTTCATCGATAATCCGGGATTGTTCTTTTTTAAAAATCCGGCCAAATCGGACACTTGTGCCTTGCCCGTACCCATAATGTTAAAAAGATTGTTTCTGCCGGGCAACATTATTTTTACCGCTTTTGCATCCCTCTTTTCTTTTTGTAAATTGTTTATGGCGGGTATCCTGAAAGAAAAACCCTCCCGGGTATGAATGGTCATCATTGGTACATAGAAAAAGGAAGCTTTTTTTTCAGGTGTTTTTATAATCTGCTCTTCCGAAAAAATACGTGTATTGATATTTAAGACCAAAATAATAAAAATGAGAGAAAACCGCTGTATTATTGATTTCATCTCCGGTGTACATTTCATCGTCCGATTCATTTGATAAAGGTGGGAAAAGAGATGAAAAAACCGGATGTTGGCATGGCCGTTTTATAAACAGATTTTTGTTAATATTGTATTCTCGAAAGGATGCATTATTTATCATTCGTTCAGTTATAAAAAGAGATAAAATTCAGATACATATAAAATCATAGAATCATGAAACAATTTTTTAAGTTTATGTTTGCCTCGTTTGCAGGTACTTTGTTGGTAATTATAGTTATATTGGCGTTTTTTGCAGGCATGATCGCCTCGGTGGTCTCCATGGCCGAAGACCAGGACCAGACCATTTCGCCACATCATATTTTACATATCAGCTGGAAAGGGCCCATAACCGACCGCACGCCCAACAATCCTTTTGAAGGATTCGATTTTTCCACCTTTGAATCCAAAAAACCCGCGGGATTGAACGACATTCTTAAAACACTGGACAAAGCCAAAGAAGACCCCGATATCGACGGCATATTTCTGGATATGGAATCGGTGCAGGCCGGAACCGCTACGTTGGAAGAGATAAGAAACAAACTGGCTGATTTTAAAAAATCAGGGAAATTCATCATCAGCTATGCCAACGGTTACAGTACGGGTGCCTATTACCTGGCCAGCCTGTCCGACGAAATTTATATGAATCCAAAGGGAATGATTCTATTTAAGGGACTTAATGCGCAGATTATGTTTATGAAAAACCTGCTTGATAAGCTGGATATTGACATTCAGATTATCAGAGGGCCCGATAACAAATACAAAAGTGCCGTGGAACCGTTGATGTTAGACAAAATGAGCGATGCCAACCGCCGGCAAATGACCGACCTGCTAAACAGCATTTGGGGTAAACTGTTGGAAGGACTCTCGGAAAGCCGAAATATCTCTTTGGATGACCTTAATACCATAGCCGACAACCTGGAACTTACAAAGGCCGAAAATGCTTTGAAATACCGTTTTGTTGACGGGCTTGTGTATCGCGACGAAGTGATAAAACGTTTGAAAGAGAAAACCGGTACCGGAGAAAACGAGAAACTTGCGTCCATTAATTTCGGGAAATACATGCATGTAAAACCGGCCGTTAAAAAGAAAAAGCGGGTAAGCAGAAACAGCATTGCCGTTATATATGCTTTGGGCGAAATAGTACAGGGCAAAGGTGCCCCTGACGTAATCGGATCGGCCACGCTTGCCAAAGCCATCGAAAAAGCCCGCACAAACAAAAGGGTAAAAGCCATTGTAATGCGTGTCAATTCTCCCGGCGGCGATGCCCTTGCTTCCGACGTTATCCGGCGCGAGGTGGAGCTGGCCAAAAAAGATAAACCTTTTATCGTTTCCATGGGCGATGTGGCTGCTTCGGGCGGATACTGGATTTCCACCGATGCCGACTTTATCTTTGCACAGCCGGTAACCATTACCGGGTCCATCGGGGTGTTCGGTATTATCCCCAACTTTCAGGGATTGATGAACAACAAGCTGGGAATTACCTTCGACAGGGTTATGACCAACAAAAACGCCAATTTTATTGATGTAATGTCACCCATGAACGAGCTGCAAAAAGAGCGTCTGAACCAGACAATCACCGATATTTACGAGCAGTTTGTTTCGTTGGTGGCAAATTCCCGTCATTTAAACGAAAATTATGTGGACAGCATTGCCCGGGGCAGGGTGTGGTCGGGTGCCGACGGCCTGAAACTGGGTTTGGTTGACAGCCTCGGCGGATTGCAAAATGCCATAGCCTATGCCGCAAAACAGGCCGGCCTCGGCGATAACTACCGCATTACGGAATATCCGCAACGAAAAGAATTTCTGCAACAACTCATCGAAGAACTGAACGACCAGGCCGAAGCGCGTATCATCAATAAAGAACTGGGGCCGCTGAAAACCTATGTGGATCAGATAAAAACCCTGGAAAACATGAAAGGGGTACAGGCCAGGTTGCCGTTTTTCTACCGGCTGAATTGACGGGGGATACCGGATTAAAGGGGGTTAAATTATCAGGTGTATGCCGCAGGTTGAGCGATTATATTTATCATATTGATTTCAATGCGTTCCCCCAATCTATATTCCTTCCATTTACTTATTACCACTTCCTTTTTTCAAGTTAACGATTATGTCAAGCGCCTCCATTTCCATTTTAGAAAAGGCAAACCATTTTCTTCCCGGATCTTTCAGACTTGCTCCAAAATGGTAAACGGTGGTTTCATCAAGTATTAAAAAACGGTCGTGTGCTTTGGTAAATTC
>JALVZH010000181.1:8129-9632 GCA_027022105.1 Bacteroidales bacterium
CTTCTATTTTTATTTCAGGATATTGAGCATTGTATTTATCCAAATCCTGTTTTAATACTTTAGAAATGTTTTTAGTGTAAATTTTTACTAATACACTTTTCTTGCATTTGGTAAAAAGCTGTAAAACTACCGCAGTCCTGCTATCAGTCTTTTCGGGTGAATCAACAGGTTCAGGGCATCGGTTATGCTGGTGCAAACCATCCGGGCCGATTGGAGGGTAGCAACGGCAGCCCCTTCTTTCAGAATAACGGCATTTTTACCTGAACAATTTTAAAATATCATTACCGTTGGCAAGAATCAGCAGGCTGAAAAGAATAACCATGCCGGCAATTTGCGCATATTCCAGAAATTTATCGCTGGGTTTGCGACGGGTAATGATTTCATAAAGCAGAAACAGCACATGGCCCCCGTCGAGCGCCGGAATGGGCAGTACATTTAAAATAGCCAGCATAATGGAAAGAAAAGCCGTAAGCCTCCAGAAACTTTCCCAGTGCCATACGGAAGGGAAAATGCTGCCGATGGTAATAAAACCACCCACACTTTCATAAGCCTTCACTTCGGGCGAAAAGAGCAGTTTCAACTGTTTCAGGTAATTATCAATTCCTTTCCAGGTCTTTCTGAATCCTTCGGGAATGGCTTGTGAAAGGGTGTAATCTTTTTTGTTGAGTTTAAAGAAGGCATCGATATTGGCTTTGGGATAAACACCTATTAATCCTTTTTCGTTCAGTTGCATGGGCAGGTTCAGGGTATCGCGGCCCCTGATAACGGTTATCTCAACCTTTTGGTTTTTATGTTTTTGTATCTCTTCCCTGAAATCATCAAAAAAGGTGATGTATTTTCCGTTAATACCGATAATGGTATCGCCAATTTGCATTCCGGCCTCTTTGGCAATGGAATTTTTGGCAAATTTATCACATATAAACGGGAATCTCGGTGCAATGAAAAGCGGTGATTTTTGCTTTATCATTTTGTTGAGGCTGCCTTCGGGGAAATGAATTGTTATCGTATCATTGTTCCGTATTACGGTAGCTGTTTTGGCTTCATTCAGAATAATGTCGGCAGGAATTTTATTAAAATCCTCTTCCGGTTTTCCGTCAATGGCGAGGATCTTGTCGCCGTTTCTGAAACCCATCTCTTGTGCCAGACTGTCGGCACTAATGCCGTATTTGTTGGCCTCTTGTACGGGCAGATATTGCTCGCCGTAATAAGAAAGCATAACCACATAAATAACAATGGCCAGCACCACGTTCATTATAACCCCGCCCAGCATAATAATCAGGCGCTGCCATGCCGGTTTCGAGCGAAACTCCCACGGTTGCGGTGGCTTTTTCAGTTGCTCTTTGTCCATCGATTCGTCAATCATACCGGCTATTTTTACATAACCTCCAAGAGGCAGCCAGCCCAGTCCGTATTCAGTTCCTTTGTAGTTGAATTTAAACAGGGAGAACCAGGGATTGAAAAAGAGATAAAATTTCTCTACTCTGGTTTTGAATATTTTGGCAG
>JALVZH010000182.1:0-956 GCA_027022105.1 Bacteroidales bacterium
GAGGTATTCCGGTAACCTCTTTCCGTCCGTTGCCGGGAATGATTTTCAAAAGGGTTTCCAAAAGGCTGGGGCTTCAGTTTGAACGGCGCAAAAAATACCGAAATCCCCGCAAAGCCATGGAAGATCTTGATAAAAACCTGAAAAAAGGCATCCCGACGGGTATGCTGGTGGGGGTGTATCATTTAACCTATTTTCCAAAACCCTACCGGTTTCATTTTAATGCGCACAACATTGTGGTTTTCGGGAAAAAAGGAGACAGATACCTTATCAGCGACCCCATTATGGGCAACAAGGAGACGCTGTCGTACGACGAACTGTTGCGGGTACGCTATGCCAAAGGCACTTTTGCACCCGAAGGACATATGTACTGGGTAAAAAAGGTACCTGAAAAAATAGATTTGGAACAGGCTGTTTTGAAAGGGATAAAACATACCTGTAAAGACATGCTTACCATACCGCTACCCATGTTCGGGGTAAAAGGCATCCGCTATTTATCGAAAAAACTGAGGGCTTATCCAAAAAAACTCGGTGCGAAAAAAGCGGCGGCATATACCGGCCAGATTGTGCGGGCACAGGAAGAGATAGGTACCGGCGGAGCGGGTTTCCGGTTTATGTACGGTGCCTTTTTACAGGAAGCCGGCGAGCTGTTGAACAATTCAAGGATAACAGAGCTGTCGAAAGAGATTTCGGAAATCGGGGATATGTGGCGTGAATTTGCCGTAATTACAGGCAGGATTGTTAAAAACCGCAACAGCGCTGACGAAAGCTATGGTGCTGCTGCCGACCTGCTGTTGAAAATTGCTGACAAAGAGGAGGTATTTTTCAAAGAGTTAAAAAAAGCTGTTGGATGAGTGAAGTTGCCATCGAAATAAAAGAACTTGTCAAACATTACGACACCCGGCACCCCCCTGCCGTTGACCGACTTTCATTAACCATTCGTAAAGGTGAGATTATGG
>JALVZH010000182.1:966-9631 GCA_027022105.1 Bacteroidales bacterium
GGAAAAACAACCACAATTTCACTTATCAGCGGAGTGTTAAAACCCGACAGCGGTGAAATAACAATCTTTGGAAATGCCTCCGGCAAACAGTCGCAAATGCTTTGCGGTACCGTTCCGCAGGAGATAGCCCTTTATGAGAAACTTACCGTTTGGGAGAACCTGCGTTTTTTTGCAGGAGCATACGGAATTTCAGGAAATAAATGGAAACCCGAAGCTGAATTCTGGCTTCACCGGTTGGGATTGTACGATCGCAGAAAAGAGAAAATGAACCGGTTTTCGGGTGGCATGAAACGGCGGGTAAACCTCATAGCCGCACTGCTGCACAAACCCAAAGTGCTGTTCCTCGATGAACCTACCGTGGGAATTGACGTACAGTCGAAAAACATTGTAATAGAACAACTTCGGGAGATAAATAAAAGCGGGGTTACCATTGTTTACACCTCACACCATATGGACGAGGCGGAACATTTTTGCACCAGAGTAAGCATTATCGATCTGGGAAAAATCATTGCTCAGGGATCACCAAAAGAATTGTTACAAAAGAACCCCGACTGCAACCGGCTTGAGGATCTGTTTTTGAAATTAACCGGAAAAAAATTGCGCGACTGATGAAAAAGCTGACCGCATCCCTCATAAAAGAAGCATTATTGCTGTGGCGCGATAAAGGCGGATTGGCCATGCTTTTTGTTATGCCCATGACTTTGATACTGATAATGACCCTGTTGCAGGATTCGGGTTTCAAAGAACTGCAGGAAAAAAGCATCCCCATTCTGTTTATTAATCATGATGAAGGAAGTTTCGGGAAAACACTCGGCAACAATTTGGATTCGGTACATTTTTTTGATATAAACAAGACTCTGAACGGCAAACCTTTGACGGACGACGAACTGATACATCAGGTTGCAGGTGGGCACTATCAGGTGGGCATTATTATTAATAAAAATGCAACCCGGAAGATTAAAAACCGCCTGCTTTTCAACATAAGGCAACAATTGGGTGAAGAAGAGTGGAACAGCCTGTACGGAAGCGACCAAATTGCCGTTGACACCGCTACTGTTGTTGAAATTTATTTCGATCCGGCCATTAAAAACTCGTTTAAACTAAGTGTGGCAACAGCCCTGAGTCAGATATCATCGGGTGTTGAAGCAAAACTGATGTTTGACATTTACAGCCGTATTCTTGAAAACTCGGTGGGCATTACCATGAACAAACCTGAAAAACAGTTGCAACCGGTTACCATCAAACAGCAATATGCCACCACCCTCAGTTCGGAACAAATCCCCAATTCGGTGCAACACAACGTTCCGGCATGGACCATTTTTGCCATGTTTTTCATTGTAATCCCCCTTGCCGGCAATATCATAAGCGAACGCACCGGCGGTATTGTCAAACGGTTGGCCACCATACCCGGTGCACTTATCTTATCCGATATAACCAAAATGCTGGTTTATTTCGCCATAGGAATTGTTCAGGCATTATTGATGATTGCCATGGGAATTTTTGTTTTGCCCCTGTTCGGGTTGCCGCAACTTACTTTGGGCACTCATCCCGGTGCTTTAATGGCACTGATTACAGCCGTTTCGCTTGCCGCTTCATCATACGGACTTTTCATCGGTGCATTTTTTACGTCACGCGACCAGTCCGCCGTTTTCGGTTCCATCTCGGTGGTAATTCTTGCCGCTGTGGGAGGAATATGGGTACCTGTGTTTATGATGCCGGAGGTTTTACGTCAACTGAGTAAAATCAGCCCGCTCAACTGGGGATTAAACGGATTTTACGATATATTTCTGCGCAATGCAGGCCTTTCCGGTATTTCAACTCCTCTTTTCTATCTGTCACTCTTTTCAATTGTGACAATTTCCTTATCAATCTGGAAATTATCATTTCAACGAAAAAAATAACAATCGTTTGAGATAATAATAATTCTCTTTCCAACCGGGAAAAATTCATCAATCTCAATCTCCTTTTCATATTATGCTGCTTTGTACATACAAAATAGTTATTTTTACCATGTATTTATCAAGTTTATACCAAACGCATGAAAAAACTCTTTATCATTCTTTTAATAAGTATTATTATGAATCATCGTGATATTCAGGCTGATACAGGACAAGGTCTGGGAAATTTTAAGAAACTGGATAAAAAAGAACAGCATTTTGTTTTTTACACAAGTCACGGAACAGCAGAGGTTTTTGTTTATACACCAACCATTTTCAGAATTTTGATTTATAAAGAGAAAAGAGAACCCGTTAATCCCTATTCGGTTGTATTGGAACAGCAAAAAACTGCCGTGCGGTTTGAAAATGTGGAATCGGAGTTTGTTATCAAAACCGATTCGTTGACCCTGAGAATCAATAAATTTCCTCTGAGGTTCTCATTTTTTACCCCTGACGGCAAAGAGATTAACAGCGACGACGGCATGGGAACCTATTGGAGCGATGGTGATGCTTTTGTTATGAAAAAACTGCATGCAGATGAAAAATTTCTCGGGCTTGGCGAAAAAACCGGTCACATGAACCGCCGCGGACATGCCTATACCCATTGGAATACAGACAATCCGCACTACATGGATTGGGACGATCCCATTTACAGTTCCATTCCCTTTTACATCGGTATTCATAACGGTCTGAAATACGGAATTTACCTTGATAACACCTGCAAAACTCATTTTAATTTCGGAGCGGGAAACAACCGCCTTTCGTATTTTGCGGCAAAATCACAACAGCTTGATTATTATTTTATTTACGGGACTTCCGTTTCCTCAATTATTAAAGATTATGCCCGGCTGACAGGTACCATGGAAATGCCGCCGCTTTGGGGACTCGGTTTTCAGCAATGCCGGTGGAGTTATACCCCCGACACCGAAGTACTTGATGTAGCCAAAAGGTTTCGCCACCATAAGATTCCACTGGATGTTATTTATCTCGATATTGATTACATGGACGCATATAAGGTATTTACCTGGCACCCCGAAAATTTTTCCAATCCAAAAAAACTTACTGCCAAATTAACCGAAATGGGCATCCACACAATGGTAATTATTGATCCGGGAATAAAAGTGGAAAAGGGCTACCGGGTATATGACGAGGGTGTTGAAAAGGGGTACTTTTTAAAATATCCCGATGGTACTGATTACCAGGGTGAAGTCTGGCCGGGATTATGCCATTTCCCCGATTTCACTAATCCCGAAGTCCGGGAGTGGTGGGGCAAGCAATTCAAAGTCCTAGTTGATGCAGGGGTTACGGGGTTTTGGAACGACATGAACGAAATTGCCGTTTGGGGCAAAGATGTGCCGCCAATGGTAACCATGTACGGCGAAGGCAACCCTGCAAGCTACGCCCAAATGAAAAACGTATATGGAATGCAAATGGCGCGGGCAACTTACGAAGGAACAAGGAAAATGTTGGGCAACCGCCGTCCATTGGTACTGACCCGTTCGGGATTTGCCGGACTGCAACGCTATACCGCTATATGGACGGGCGACAACCATGCCACCGACGACCATATGCTGCTCGGTATCAGGTTGGTGAACAGTCTGGGGTTGTCGGGTGTTCCCTTTGCAGGATACGATGTGGGCGGTTTTAACGGCGATGCCACCCCCGAGTTGTATGCCCGCTGGGTAAGCCTCGGGACCTTTTCGCCCTTTTTCAGAGCCCATTCGGCCATAGGAACCAAACGCGCCGAGCCCTGGTCGTTCGGCGAAAATGCCGAGCGCATTGCAAAACGGTTTATCCGCTTGCGCTACAACCTGCTGCCTTACATCTATTCGCTCTTTTACGAAGCCTCGCAAACGGGAATGCCCGTACAGCGCAGCTTAGCAATTGATTATGCCGGTGACGAACGCTCTTATTATTATAAGTATGAAAACCAGTACCTCTTCGGCCCCTCTTTACTGATTGCACCGTCCACAAGCAAGCAAAACAGCGTTTCCGTTTTTCTTCCCAAAGGCAAATGGTACGGATTTTTCGACGGAAAACCATACAATGGAGATAGCGAAATTTTGGTGGAATGCCCACTGGACAAACCGGCGGTATTTGTTAAAGAGAGCGCCATAATTCCCGTTCAGCAACAGGCAATGAACACCTCTGCCAAGGTTGCTGACACACTTGAAATTCATATTTACAAAGGAGATATCCCCAACCGTTTTACCCTATACGAAGACGACGGTATCAGTTACGATTACCTGCACAACAAAAAATATATACGAAACATCATTTACCGGCCGGGCAAAAAACAAATCGTATTTGAAAAGCCCGAAGGTGATTATTCATCAAAATTCAGACACATCCGTTTGCAACTGCACGGTTTTAATGAAGATATGAATAATATTACCGTAAACGGTAAAGCTACATCCCTGCAAAAGGCAGATAAAAATTTCCTCTACAATTACCAGCGGCAGGAAAAGGATATAATGAGTATTGACTTTTTGAATGGGGATAAGGAGATTGTTGTGAGGTGGTAAAAAAAATATTTGACATAAAAAGATTTCAATCAAGTTGAAAAACCCAATTACAATGAACAATCCTGTTAATTACAACCGGAAAGACTTTGAATTACCCTTGGCCATAAAAGAGTGGGGTTGGAAATACCATCATATGGGAATTCCGACTTCCGAAAAGATGCCGGACGAAAAATATATCCCTCATTTGAAATTTTATGTATCGGGGTTTAATACAAGCCCGTTCGGAATTGAATGGATGAGATTTGAAGAAGAGAGCCCCATTCATCATCTGATACAAAAAATTCCACACATAGCGTTTGAGGTTGATAATATTGATTTGGAGTTAAAAAAACACGATTTCAATGTATTAACCGCACCAAACAATCCTTCGGAAGGGGTAAGGGTGGCAATGATAGAACACAACAGAGCCCCCGTTGAATTGATAGAATTCAAATGAAATAAGAAAAGATAAACGAACAAAACATTCCCCATGAGAAACAAAAAAAATTCAATATTTTCGCCCGCCTTACTGGCTGTACTGATGTTATTCTTCATAACGGCAGGCAGGACACAAGTTATAAACGAAAAAAAGGAGAAAAAAGATACAATGACGGAAACAAGACACCCGCAATGGAGCAAAAACAGTAATATTTACGAGGTTAATATAAGACAATACACACCCGAAGGAACCTTTAAGGCTTTTGCAGCGCATCTACCGAGGTTGCAAAAGATGCACACGGATATTTTGTGGCTGATGCCCATTTTCCCCATTGGTGAGAAAAACAGAAAAGGGAGCCTCGGCAGCTACTATTCCATAAAGGATTACAAAAAGGTGAATCCCGAATTCGGCACCTTTTCCGACCTGAAACAACTGGTAGCCGACGCCCACCAACGGGGCATGTATGTCATCCTCGACTGGGTGGCCAACCACACCGCCTGGGATCATGTTTGGGTAAAAGAGCATCCGGATTGGTATGAGAAAGATGAAAAGGGTAATTTCAAATCGCCTTTCGACTGGACGGATGTTATTGAACTGAACTACAACAATCCGGAAATGAGAAAAGCCATGATTGAGGCCATGCGCTACTGGATTGAAGAGGTTGATGTGGACGGTTTCAGGTGCGATGTGGCGGGAATGGTTCCCACCGACTTTTGGAATCAGGCCAAAGACGAGCTGGACAAAACAAAACATATCTTTATGCTGGCCGAAGACGAAGAAAATGTTGATCTGGTGAAGCATGCTTTCGACATGAACTACACTTGGAAAATGATGCATCTGATGAACGACATAGCCAAAGGCAAAAAGAAAGCCGGAGAGATAAACGATTATTTCAAATGGAATAACGAACGTTTCGGAAAAGATGTTTACCGGATGTATTTCACATCCAACCACGATGAAAATTCCTGGAACGGAACCTGTTTCGAGCGGCTGGGTGATGCATTTAAGGTTTTTACCGTGTTCGATTATACCGTTCCCGGAATGCCGTTGATTTACAGCGGGCAGGAAGCCGGCAATAACAAACGGCTGAGATTCTTCGAAAAAGACACAATAGACTGGTCAAAAACGTCTTATGCAGATTTTTACACTTCGCTCAATGACCTGAAACACAGCAATATCGCTTTATGGAACGGCGGGTTCGGCGGAAGTTTTAACCTTTTGTCCGGCAGCGGCGATCCTGAATTTTATGCTTATTTCAGGGAAAAGAAGAACAATCAGGTGGTTGTAATCTTAAACCTGAGCAGCAGGGAAGGAACTTTTAAAGTTGAGAACAATAACATAAAAGGAACCTATACCAATTACTTTACGGGAGAAAAAATAAATATTCAGACGGATTGGATTTTTCATGTTCCTGCATGGGGGTATGTGGTGTTGGTGAAGTAGGATGTTGGATTTTTGATGTTTATAGGTTCGAAGTTTGAATGTTCCGGGTTTCAGGTTATGGTAAAAAACAACCAACTTCCTCCTGAGTTTAACTCTGATCCACCTGAGGCGGAACGAGAGTCTGGAATAATCAACGAATCAGCGGAAAACAGATTTCCACTCCGCCTGAGGCGGGCCGGAAGTGGGATGCGGGGTGGTAGTCCGGAATATCCTTTCAGGTCGCGGTAAGCCAAGCGGGAGGAGACCTGAAAGGATGAGGTTAGTCTTAGAAAATATATTGCCGCTTAAAAAAACAAAAACACTACTTCCCGACCACCATCTTCTTTGAAGAAACAAGTTTGTTGTTAACAAACAGTTTATATAAATAAATTCCGGGTGCGTAGTCTTTCATATTGACCATTACAGAATGTTTTCCTCTGTCCTGAAGTTTATCTTCCAAAACGCCGTAACGCTTACCATCCATTCCCGACAACTCGATTTTCACATGTCCTGCATTGGGCAAATAGTAGCTTATGGTTGTCGCTGAAGAACCCGGTATGGGATTGGGCCGGTTTTGATATAGAATAATGCCGTTGTTGTCTGCACTATTATTCCGGACACCTGCCGTCAAATTTTCAAAAAGATATATCTTTTTATCGGAACCTGCAATTACAAGACATTCCGGCCCCAGTGTCAGATATCCGCCCGCATCATAGCTCCAGACCTTTTGGTGTGAAACAAGGTTAACCCCATATACTTTGTTCTCACTGCTCAAATAGACATATTCCTTTGAAATTACCGGAGGATAATTAAAATCTTCATCACCGGAATAGTTCCACAACTCACTGCCCGTGAAAATGTCATAAACTTCAAGTATGCCGTTATTGATGCAGTAAATATTATCGTTGCAAAGGGCGGGGGTAAGAAAATCACCCGCATTACTCCACAAAACCTGTTGCGAGTTCAAATCAATAGCATTAAGATATCCTGCTGAGGTAACAATAATTATTTGATTTGCAGTGTCTATAACCGGGTATGTGTTTGTAATATTACTACCTCCGTCGCCATATGGAATTGTATTTATATCAAAATATTTTGTGCCGTTGTGTGCATTAATTACAGAAAGGAGCCCCATAGTCACCGAATACCGGTTGTATGTATAAACAGTGTCATCAAAATATGCCGGTGTCCAGCCGTCGAAGTCGGGTAAATCGTAAAACCACCGGCTTTTACCGTCAAAGGCATCACAGGAAGCAACACCTCCGTAATATCTGCCGCTACCGAAAAAGATTTTTTTATTTGCAACTACGGGCGAAAACGGAACATTTTGCTGTGGCGTATAGCCTCTTTTCCAACCCGGTTTTCCCGTTGAAACATCATAAGCTTCCAAATACGAATCATTTGTCCCGTTACAATGTTGCACATAAACATAACCGTAACCGAATGCGGGAGGCATAAAATAACCGCTGTCGGCACTGAGTACCGTCCAAAGCTCATTACCCGTTTTCAAATCGAAGGCCCTTAGTTTTCCGTCCATAGGCAAATCCGGCGATTTCACCGATACAATTACTTTATCGTTTACAACAATGGCAGGATTCATATCAAAATTACCCAACGATTTACTCCACCTGAGTTTTAATTGCGGGGTTAATGTATCGTAAATATTACATCCCGTATGTTGGGCATTTTTTCCGGCCATGCTCCACGATGCGGGTTGTTCCGAAGCAATTGTTATCTCTTTTTGCGTGAAATCACCCCAATTGCCTGCCAAATCCAATGCGTGGAAATAGAGCGTATGTTTACCGGTATGCAGCGTATCGGCGGCAATTGTTGCGGAATTAACCTCTTCCGTTACTTCATCGTAAACCATATCGTCGGGAATCATGGCAATTCCGTCGCCAGGATTTCCGGGATTATCAATAAAATACTCCGCCAAAACAACCGGGCTGTATAAAGATTCCGAACTGTCGGTAACGGTTCCGTAACCGATTATTTCCCTGCCGTGCCAAACGGAATTGGTATCGGCATAAAGTGATACGAACACCGGCCCGGTGTTATCTGTACCCGCACTTGTGGTAAAAGTCAGTGTTACATCATCTGCCGGCGACCCATCCGAAACGCCGTTTCCGTTACCGTCCATACCATTTTCTGCAACATCGGTAAGATTACCCGAAAATACTGCTGTAATCGTACTGTTTTCCGGCAGGTAAACATCAGGAACAATGGTAAGGGTATTGTTTGAATCATCATACGACAATGTTTTTGACAAGGGAAGACCATCCTGCGAAAACAGCTCAACGGTGTTGTCGTTTATCAGTGACTGATCCATTAATTCGGAAAACTCTGCTTTTACGGCAATATTT
>JALVZH010000183.1 GCA_027022105.1 Bacteroidales bacterium
ATATAGAAGGCAACGGAGCGGCTTCCCCCTACCAGTTTTTCCTTACCGACAGCCTTCATCATTTTGTACGCGGGGCACTTTACTTTAATGTGGAACCCAACAACGACTCTCTGGCACCGGTCATCGGCTTTGTAAAACAGGACATCAAACATTTTATCGGGACTTTCCGTTGGAAAAACGAAAGATAAAAGCAACGAAAGCAAAATCTTTTTGTCTTACCGGTAGTGAATAATGCTTAGGCGATTTTTTTTAATTTTTAAAACAATTTATTACATGAAAAAAACAAGCATTCTGATTTTATTTTTTCTGACGATAATATTTTCTGCAAATGCTCAGGAAACCTATTCAAAAGTTAAAATATACACGGGCAATAAAGGATTGCAACAACTGGCAGCATTGGGTATTGATGTTACCGAAGGTATTGTTAAAAAAGGTGTCTGGTTCGAAACCGTTTTATCGCAAAGCGAGATACGAAAAGTAAAAGCCGCGGGATTGAAAACAGATACGGAAATTGAAGATATCTCCGCATTTATTGCCGCACGAAACAGTAATCAAAAAAAGTTAACGATTACGAGGGATGTAAATGAAGAGTGGCCGGTACCCGCACACTGGGAATACGGTTCCATGGGCGGATTTTATACGCTTGACGAAGTTATAGACGAGCTTGATTCCATGGCAATGCTTTATCCGAACCTGATTTCTCCCCGGGCACCCATTTCGAACGATACGGTAACCCATGAGGGACGCAAACTCTGGTGGGTCAGGATTTCGGACAACCCCAACGTAAACGAAGACGAACCCGAAGTGCTTTACACCGGCGTACACCATGCCCGTGAGCCCATGAGCGTTCAGCAAATGATATGGTATATGTGGTATTTGCTGGAAAATTACGATTCGGACACTACGGTGCAGCATCTTGTGGACAATACCGAAATGTATTTTGTTCCGGTTGTAAACCCCGACGGATACGAATACAACCGCACAACCTATCCCAACGGCGGAGGTATGTGGCGGAAAAACAGAAGAAACAATGGTGACGGCAGCTACGGTGTTGACCCCAACCGGAATTACAGTTTTCAGTGGGGATACGACAACAGCGGTTCGTCACCTTATCCGGGCGATCAAACCTATCGCGGGCCGGCTCCTTTTTCGGAACCCTGTATTAAAAACATGCGCGACTTTTCCAACGAACACGAATTTAAACTCAGCCTGAACTATCACTCATACAGCGATTTATTGCTCTATCCCTGGGGTTATATCAGCGACGTAACGCCCGACGACGAGCAATTCCACACTTTCGGAACCATTCTTACAAAAGAAAACAACTATACCTACGGCCCTTCCAGCACTACCATCTACCCTACGAACGGCGATGCCAACGACTGGATGTATGGTGAACAAACCACAAAGCCCAAATCGTTCTCCTTTACACCCGAAATAGGCAACTCGGATGATAATTTCTGGCCGCCTGAAAACCGCATTATTCCCCTGTGTCGCGAACAAATGTGGCAAAACATTATGGCAGCCCGCTTAGCAGGAAAATATGCCGAAGTTACAGGTACACCATCAATTGTTAACGGCGACCTTGAAGATTATGCAACATTTGAAATTCAAAGGATTGGCCTGACCGATTGCGATACATTCTCCGTTTCGCTTCAACCGTTGGACAACAATATTGTTGCCGTGGGCGATGCGGCGGATTTTATCAATATGGGTTCGATGGAAACCGCAACCGACTCCGTATTTTACACCTTGCGTCCTGATATTGAAAGCGGGACACTGTACCGGTATCTGCTGGTGCTCTATAACGGAGAAGAATACTTTACCACCGATACCGTATCGCAATATTTCGGCGAAGAGGTGATTGTTTTTTCGGATACCTGCGAAAATATGGACAACTGGTCGTCATCGCGATGGAATATAACCGGTGACAGCCATTCGCCCAATTACGCCATTACCGACTCGCCTTACGGAAATTATCAAAACAATACCACTTCGACAGTTTTGCTCGACACCGTTGTTGACCTTCGGGATACGCCCGTGGCATTCTTGCACTTCTGGGCAAAATGGGACATAGAAGCGGGATTTGACTACGTGGAAGTGATGGCAAAAGAGGTGTACAGCTCGCAATGGACATCTCTGACAGGCAGATACACGCATCCAGGAACCACCTATCAGGATGAGGGGCAACCTGTTTACGACGGACAACAAAACGATTGGGTAAAAGAGGAGATTGTATTGCAACAATTTGCAGGAAAAGAGGTTAACCTGCGGTTTTTGTTGCACTCGGATACTTATGAAACAGGTGATGGTTTTTATTTTGATGACATCTCTTTTACGGTTTTGTCGAATACTACGGGAATCGGCGAGCGTATCGCCGACACCCATCCTTTACGGGTAACGGCACTCTTCCCCAATCCGGCCAACAATCATCTGACAGTGGTTTATCAGCAGGAAGACAACCGTCCTGTGGAAATTACATTTTACGATGTTGCGGGAAAATCCGTGAGGAAAATACATGGAAATGCAGCAGGGAAAGTAAAAACAGATGTTAGCGATTTGCCCGCAGGAATCTATTTTGTTTCGGTAAATGACGGTACAAACACCTCAAACATCAGGAAGTTTGTAAAGCGGTAAATTCAAAAATACAGTTTTGCTCTATTTAACGACAGGCATTAACGGCTAAAGCCGGTGATTTTTTTCACTTCATTAAACCGCACTAAAGTGCGGTAGAAAATCATCACTATCATCCCACACAATTCCTCTGAGTTAGTTGGGGCTGGGGCTTGAGGTTTTTATACTTTCCAGAGTTTTTAGTAATTGTTTTTTCGTAACCTGTATTCCCGTCCTCACAATTCAGAGCCATCCACCCAAAAAGCCTTGCGAGCAGGAATGGCGATGAATCCCCGTAGCCATTCGCGTTGAATTATTTACGTTATATTATTGATTTAGAGACTCTTCGGAATCACCTGGCCATAGACGGCCCACACGATTCCTCTGAGTTGGTTGGGGCTGGGGCTTGGGGGTTTTATGCTTTCCGGAGGATATACGAGGGTTTCATCGTAACCTTTATCTCCATCCTTACCATTCAGAGCCATCCAACCAAAAAGCCTTGCGGGCAGGAATGGCGATGAATCTCCGTGGTTGTTCGCGTTGGTTAATTTTCATTATGTTATTGATTTGGAGACCCTTCGGAATCACCCACCCTGTTTCCGACCCACACGATTCCTCTGAGTTAGTTGGGGCTGGGGCTTGGGGGTTTTATGCTTTCCGGAGTTTTTGGTAACTGTTTTTTCGTAACCTGTATTCCCGTCCTCACAATTCAGAGCCATCCAAACAAAAGGCCTGCGGGTAGGAATGGCGATGAATCCCCGTAGCCATTCGCGTTGAATTATTTACGTTATATTATTGATTTGGAGACTCTTCGGAATCACCTGGCCATAGCCGACCCACACGATTCCTCTGAGTTAGTTGGGGCTGGGGCTTGAGGTTTTTATGCTTTCCGGAGGATATACGAGGGTTTCATCGTAACCTCTATTTCCATCCTTACAATTCAGAGCCATCCAATTTATAGTGGAAACCGGTATTACCTTACAAACTTCTTAACAACAACATTACCTCTGTTATCGTAGAACTTCATAACATACAAGCCTTTGTTTAATCCAGGCAGGGAAATTTCTTTGTAATTAGTGCCTTTTACCACGTCCACCGACCGCTCAAAAACTTTGGCTCCGGTTAAGGAAAAAATTTGCAGTGTAAGCCTGTTGGTCTCTTTCGCTTCAATGGTCAGTTTCAGTTTTTCGCCCACGGGATTTGCAAATCCGACCTCTGCAAAAGCACTGTTTTTCCATTCGCTGATGCCTACGGTTTTGTTTACTTTGATTTTCATGGTTACCGGCAGGTGATCGGAATTATGGTACAAAGCATTTAGCACATCCGAAGGGACACTGGTGTTTGTCGGAGAGGAATTGACCGACTTATTAAAGTGCTTTCCATCTTGTCCGACAGCATGATAGGTGCCGGGGATGTAACTAACATCATGCGTACCGTTTTTCACATCGTTGGAGATAAGGATAAAGTCGAACCGGTCGTCCATACCACCACCCGAAGCACAGTCGTTGGATGATGCGTGTGTTGACTGGGTATGGACATCGGCATAATTGGAATTATTGTTCCATGGTCCCAAACGGTTTACCGGGTCGTTGAAACGAATGCTTGAATTGGAATTGTACAAAAACTGCACAATGGCCGGTTCTTCATCCGTATAAACATTAAAATCACCCATAAGCATAAAATTTGTCTCGTCATCATGGTTTGCCACCCAGTTCATGATGTTTTGGGCCATTATTTTTCTTTTGTTGCTGTTGTCGGTTCCCGAACCCGCTTTCAAATGGGTAACAATGCAATTAATAAAAACGGTATCGCCCTGCGCCAGGTCGCTGGAATAATAATAAAGTTTGTAAACATTTGCATCGCGGATATAATTCTGAGCTACCGAAACCGAATAAAACCTCAGTTTGTCGTAATTATAGTAGAGTTCATTTACAATATACGAACCGGCCTGATTGGTGGTTTCCGCCAGCCGGTAATGCGTTGTGCTACCGGTATTCAAAGCATTATCGAGCAGGCGCTGGTGAATGGCCGGCGATTCGGAGATTTCGTTTACCGTAAAAATATCCGGTTTTATGTAATTGACAATGGTTTTTATGTAATTGTCCTTATCGGAAATATTGTTGTTGCCGCTGTTGCAATAGCCCGTGTTGTTTCCGTAGTTTAACAGGTTATACTGAAGCATGGTTAAAGTATCCTGTGCCAAAAGGGAAAGGGACAAAAAGGCTATTGATAAAATCAAAGAAAATCGTTTCATCTGTGTAAATTTTTCGACAAAAGTATAAAGATTCGGTTTGTATGAACGACAAAAGTTTGGTTGGTTGTTGTGTTTTTGGTTAAATATTCTCTCTGCGTAATACTAAAAATGTACATTTGCTCCGTCAAAAAATTTTGCAGACGTAATGAAAAAGGATCCTGTAATCCATGTTGGTGCCGTACTGCATTTTCTCGGGATGCTGATTATTATTGAGGCATTTTTTATGCTTGGAGCTGTTGGCGTGGCCTTTGCGGTTGACAATCCTTCGGTAAAACCCCTTGCACTCTCTTTTGTTGTTACCATGCTGGCCGGCTTTTTGTTACGCAATTCCACTATTCAGTATCATTACGATTCGTTGCGCCGTCGCGAAAGTATTCTGGTAGCCGTCGGAACCTGGGTTGCCATTTCGCTATTCGGAATATTGCCTTATCTCCTAAGCGGCAGCATTAATAATTTTACGGATGCTTTTTTTGAAACCGTTTCGGGATTTACCACAACAGGAGCTTCAATATTAACCGACATCGAAGGGGTATCCAAAGGAATACTTTTTTGGCGCAGTCTGACCCACTGGATAGGAGGAATGGGAATAATTGTTTTGCTGGTTGCCCTTTCGCCGTTTTTAAAAGTCAGCAGTATTTATTTGTTCAGCAATGAGGCTTCGGTAGTTATTTCCGACAAGGTAAATCCGCGTCTTTTTGAAGATGCCCGTTACATCTGGCTTATTTATGTGGCATTAACGGTTCTGGAAATAATGTTTCTGCGCTTTGGCGGAATGAATCTGTACGAAAGTGCCTGTCATGCTTTCGGAACAGTTGCCACCGGAGGATTTTCCACACGAAATGCCAGTGTGGGAGCCTTTTCACCCTATATTCAATATGTGATAACTATATTTATGTTTCTGGCCGGTGCCAATTTCTATCTTTATTTGTTAATCATCAACAACAGTTTTAAAAAAGCAATCCGCAACGAAGAATTCAGATTGTATTCAAAAATAATATTGATAGCCGGCGCCGGACTTACGTTGGTTCTCTATCTGAAACAAAACATGAACCTGGAAGCTGCTTTCAGGGATGCCTATTTTCAGGTTGTTTCCATTATAACAGCCACGGGGTTTGCCACCGACGATTACCTGAAATGGCCTGTTTACGGATGGTTGATTATTCTCGGTTTGATGTTTGTGGGAGCAAGTGCAGGTTCAACGGGCGGAGGTATCAAAGTTATCAGGCATTTGATATTTTTCAAAAATTTACGAAATCAATATTATAAACTGATGCACCCCCATCTGGTAGCCACTGTGCACTACAACGGCCATTATGTAAGCGATGAAACGGTTACGAAAATAACCAACTATATTGTCTTGTATGTTTTGGTGTTTGTGGCGGCTTCACTTTCGCTGTCGTTAATGAACCTTGATCCCGAAACCTCATTCGGTTCGGTGATTACCTGCATGGGAGGAGTAGGCCCGGGTTTCGGACTGACAGGACCTGCATCCAATTTCGAAATGCTTCCGGTGGGAGCCAAATACATTCTTATTCTTATGATGCTTCTGGGCCGCCTTGAACTTTATACTTTCCTTACTGTTTTTACACCTGCATTTTGGAAGCATTAAACGCTTTTTTCCTACTTCTTTCTTTTAGTGCAACCTTATGAATTTTGTTTCTGTCAGAGTAATACGTTCTTGTATTTTTTTGTATTTTGCGGGCGGTATTAAAGGGAAAAGATTCCGATTGTTATCGGTGTTGTTTTGATTAAATAAAGATTACCTGGAAGATTGCCGGCATGGAGTTCGACAAACAATTTATTAAAAGGCTGGTAGATAAGGATAAAACAGCTCAAACCGAGTTTTATCGTTATTTTTCGGCAAAAATGTACGGTGTGTGTTTGCGTTTTGCAAAAGACGTTGACGATGCGAACGACATGATGCAGGAAGGCTTTATCCGGGTTTTTAACCATATTGCCGATTTCAGGGGCGAAGGCTCGTTGGAAGGCTGGGTGCGCCGCACCATGATTAATACCGCCATCAATTTTTACAAACGCAAACTGAGAAGAGGGAAAACGGTTTCCATTGATGTTGTTGCCGAACGCCGCGACGATTCGGTACATATTGTGGAACAAATGTCGGTAAAGGAATTACTGGTTTTAATTCAGCAGCTTCCCACCGGATACCGTACCGTGT
This sequence comes from Bacteroidales bacterium, assembly GCA_027022105.1. Lineage (GTDB taxonomy): Bacteria > Bacteroidota > Bacteroidia > Bacteroidales > F082 > Sulfidibacterium. The sequence goes on from JALVZH010000183.1 coordinate 7,044, forward strand.
TTAACCTGAATGTAATTGAAGGTTATACACATAAAGAGATTGGCGAAATGTTGAACATCTCGGAAAATACCTCCAAATCGCAACTATCAAGAGCAAGAAGTGTATTACAGAAAAAAATACAGGAGATAAAAAGAAAAGAAAAACAGAATTTTGGAACAACATAACCAACATATCGATCGCATTATCAAAGAGAAGTTCGAGAACTTTGCTCCGGTTCCTCCCGAATCGGTATGGCAGGGAATTGAGGCCTCTTTGGACGCCCCTCAAACCACCGGGTTTTTTACGGGTACGGTTAGATGGATCTTTTATGGTGCTGCTGTGGCAATTATCCTTTTGCTGGGGTGGTTGTTGCTAAGTAACGGGAACCAAACAGCAGTGAATAAATACAGGCAAACAGTTGTTTCCGAACAAAATGTTGCTCCTTCTTCTCAATCAGGTATTGACTATCAGGAGAAACGGCAATCCGGCTTAAAAAAAGAGGAAAAAGGTTCTGTTTCCATTACGACAGCAAATCAATCAGGCTTGCAGTCGGATAATACGGAGTCTCCTGTTTTAAGCAATGATAATAATACAACGGTAACCAAACAAGTTGGCGGCACTTTACTTGGAAAACAGGATAAAAAATTTAGCTATACAACTACAATCAGTAATAATAGCGGGCAGACTGTTACTTCTGAAAGGCAGGTGCAGTTGAACAGCCTAAATTCGTTAATGTTGCGAAACACGGTTTTTGTTACCGGTAGCGGTAGCCTTTTACCGTTAAATACACCGGTATATTCAAATGAATCAAAAAATAAGAAAGCGAGTCGCTGGCGTGCAGGCATCTTTATGTCACCTGAATTTACCATAAACACCATTGATTCGCTGAGGGTATTGCAAGCCTATTCTTTAAACGCCGATTTCCGGTACACGGCAGAAAACGGCCTGTTCCTGAAATTGGGGACCGGTATGCAATATGCCCGCGACCGTTATTTTGTTCACGTGCGTTTTAAAAGTTGGGATTATCTTGGGTCCTACGATGATGTTTATGAAGTTACATTCGATACCACATCGGGGACTCCGGTTCCAATTTATCATACCCGCAAGGTGGATGTTTACGATTCCATCCTTCATCTGAATGTTTCGGAAGCAACAAGCCGTTACCTTTACCTTCAATTTCCTGTCGTTGCCGGATACACCGGACATTTAACAGGTAGCTGGAACTGGTATGTTTACGGCGGACCTGCAATAAACTTTTTAATATGGCAAACTTCCGACTATCCTCAGGTGCCTGAAAATTCAAACATAGTAAGCTATACTTCAAGTATCTATAAACGTAATTCGGTAGTTTATCAACTTTGGCTGGGGGCCGGATTCGAATATATGTTAAACGACAACATAAACTTTGTATTGGAACCGGGTTTTCGTTATTACTTTAATCCGGTATATAAAGATTTTTATAAAAAACAATCCCTTTCTGCTTTCACCATGCGTTTCGGGTTAACTTTTAAATTGTGAGAAAATGAGGTTGAAGAATAAACTGCTGCCGGTGTTGATGTTGGTGTTGCCCTTGATGATAAGTATTGCGCAAGGAACCAACTATGTGATTGTGAGCGGTCAGATAATAAACTATGAGTATGGAAATCCCGTGGAAAATCACAGTGTTTTTGTACAACCCGTCGATAACAATAACAATCCTGAAAAAGATGTTATAGAACTGAAAACCGATAAAGAGGGGTTTTATTATGATTCCATTCCTACCGGGAATTTAAAAGGTGCTTTTGAGATTTATACTTTCGATTATTTTGGAAAACGTCTGGATACGACACTCCACTACCGCTTTCTTTTTTTTAACAGCAATGTGCTGGTAGCCGATTTCAATATTTACATGCCCTATCAAATGGAGTTGTTGCAGGCCCGGTTTAATTATTATCAAAAACAGTCGGGCGACAGGTTTACCTTTTTATTTAAAGACCAGACGGTAAATGAGAATATTGTGAGCCGGCATTGGGATTTTGGCGACGGGCATACCTCAAACAGCAAAACCGTTTCGCACACCTATAAGGCTCCCGGATTTTATAAAATAACGCTTACCGTAAAAGCAATGGTGGGCAACAACCTGCAATCAAGTTCATTCAGCAGGATGATTTATCTGTCCGACAGGTCGTTTTATAACTTTGGCGGCCACGTTTTCTCGGAGTACTTCCCAATAGATTACGGTGTTGCTTTCCTTTATATTATCGATTCGAGCCGTTCGTTTATTCCGGTTGATACTGCTTATTTCGATACTTTGGGTTATTACTATTTTTATCAGGTTCCCGAAGCCGATTATCTGGTGAAAGCCCAACCGACAGTTGAGTCGGAATATTACGGAACCATGTTGCCCACCTATTACGGCAATCAGCTTTTCTGGGAAGATGCACAGTCCATACACCTTTCAAGTACCGGTTGGGAATACGACATCCATCTTCAGCAGGGCGAGGGGTTAGATTCGGGAAACGGATTCGTGAATGGAAACATCAGCTTTTTTAATCATGCTAAATCAGGAGGAGAGATTCCTGCCGAGGGTATTACCGTATATTTAATGAACAATGAACATATCTATTTGGGATACCGTTATTCCGACAGCCTCGGCTATTTCATTTTCTCGCAAATTGCTTTTGGTGAGTACATCCTCGTTCCCGAAATTACCGGAGTTCATTGCGATGAAGTAAGTATTGAGGTAAATGCCATCCAGCCTGAGGTGGATAGTATTACAATAGTAATTATCGACGGAGAGGCATCCCTTTCCGTTCCCGAACAAAAGAAATATAACCGAACCGGCATAGAAAACCTGTGGCCCGTACCCGCATCGGGAGTGTTACATGTATCCATATACAGTATAATTGCCGGAAATATGCAGTGGCAGGTTACCGGAGCAGGAGGTTCCGCGCTTCTGAACGGAACAACCTGTATAAAAGAGGGAGCAAACCTTTTAAATATAGATACGGAAAACCTTAACCCCGGCTTTTATGTGTTACAGTTAACCACCGAAAAAGGAATGAAATATCAACGGAAGTTTGTGGTGAACTAACTCCTGTTTACGGTTTTGGAGTCAAAAAAGACAAGGTATAAAAAAAGCCGGTCATTTCCGACCGGCTTTTTTATTCAGCGATAAATCCCAATTAAAGATTCAGATTATCATACACTTCCATAACTTCGTGAACGTGTGCTGCCGAAGCGTGGAGCAGTTTCATTTCTTCCTCGTTCAGATCGATTTCGATAATCTCTTCAACACCGTTACGTCCCAGTTTAACCGGAGCGCCAACATAAACATCTTTCAAATCCCACTGCCCGTCAAGACGTACACAGCAGGGGAAGATGTGTTTTTGGTTCAGGATTACCGACTCAGCCATCTGAGCGGCAGAAGCACCCGGAGCATACCATGCTGAGGTTCCCAGCAGATTTACAATTTCGCCACCGCCTTTTTTGGTGCGCTCAACAATGGCATCCAGTTTGTCTTTTTCAATCAGGTTGGTTACCGGAATTCCCGAAACAGTGGTGTAACGCGGCAACGGAACCATGGTATCGCCATGACCACCCATCAGCAGCGCCTGAATATCGTTGGGCGACACATTCAGTTCGGTAGCCAGAAATGCACGGTAACGGGCCGTGTCTAATACGCCGGCCTGTCCGAAGACTTTGCTTGCAGGTTTTCCCGATGCCATGTGTGCAGCATAGGTCATTACGTCCAGAGGATTGGAAACAACAATGATAATGGTGTCGGGAGATGCTTCCATAATCTGGTCGGTAACCGATCTTACAATTTTGGCATTTGTGGAAATCAAATCGTCCCTCGACATACCCGGGCGGCGCGGCAATCCCGAAGTGATAACAACCACATCGGAACCTTTGGTTTTGGAATAGTCGTTTGTATAACCGACCACACGGGTATCGAAATGGTGAATGGCAGAGCTTTCCCATATATCAAGGGCTTTACCTTCTGCCAAACCTTCTTTGATGTCGATCAATACAACTTCATCAAGAAAATTCTTTTGTGCCAATACATCGGCGCATGTTGCACCTACCGAGCCGGCACCTACTACTGTTACTTTTTTCATCGTTTTTTTATTTTAAGATTCGGTTATCAAAATTTTTCTCAAAAATAGGGTTTTTTACGGCCTGTCGTTTCCAAAAATCTCTTAATTTTCATTTTGAAATTCAATTTAAACATTATCTAAATTATCTGCACACTAAATACTTAGAAAATTGTTAATTTTAAACAGTTTTTTACGAAATAAAAAGAGATGTATTTTTGATAAATGAAAAACTCAGAAATTAAAATATACAAAACACCCGATGGAAAAACTTCCATTGAAGTAAAATTAGAAAAAGAAACCGTTTGGTTATCTCAAAAGCAAATGGCAGAACTTTTTGACAAAGACAGCGACACAATCGGGCTCCATTTACGAAATATCTATAAGTCAGGAGAATTAGATGAAATTTCAACTACCGAGAAATACTCGGTAGTTCGCCGGGAAGGGAAAAGAAATGTTAAACGACAAATAAAATTTTACAACCTTGATGCAATTATCTCGGTAGGATACAGAGTGAATTCAAAACGAGGTGTTTTGTTTAGAAAATGGGCAACACAATTATTAAAAGATTATTTAATCAAGGGATATGCGATTAACCAACAAAGATTACAAAAACAAGCAGAGCAACTCAATGAATTAAAGGAAGCCATAAAAATATTAGGGACAACTCTTGAATATAAAGAATTAACCAGATATTTATAGATGCAATAGTCCATAACACGATTAGTTGTAACCATTATAATTAAGTATGAAACGAAAATATATATAAAATAAAACATTAAATTGCAGAATAAACAATAGTCACACCCATTGTGTTATGAAAAATATAATACGTTTTACAGAGTTTTTACAAAAGGCACTCCCCTCACCTTTTACCATTGCGGTATTGTTAACCTACCTCACCTTTTTGCTGGCCTGGTTTCTGACACCGGCAAAAAATCCGGAATTGCCGCGTGTGGCGGAGTTATCCGGTTTTTGGGCAAAAGGTTTCTGGGAACTGCTCACCTTTTCCATGCAGATGATGTTGATGCTGGTACTCGGTTATGTGCTTGCATTAACGCCCCCTGTTAATCAGCTTATTGCAAGAATTACCGGAAAGATCAATTCAGGACAGAGTGCTGTTTTTCTGGTAGCCTTTTTTACCATTCTTTTCAGTTGGGTAAACTGGGGGCTGGGACTGATTTTCGGTGCCGTATTTGCCCGGAAGATTGCCGAACATGCATCTGCTAAAGGCATTGCAATAAACTACCCGCTCATTGGTGCGGCAGGATATTCGGGTTTGATGGTCTGGCACGGTGGATTATCGGGTTCCGCCCCGCTGAAAATAACCGAACAAGGCCATTTTCTAACCGAACAGATGGGCGTTGTACCACTCACCGACACCATTTTTTCTCAAATGAATATCACGGTAAGTATTGCCATGTTGCTGCTGCTTCCCGTTTTTTTGTGGTGGGTTTCGAAAAAAGTAAGAAACAGTGAAGTGAATCTCAAACCTGTTGCAAACCAGACGGAACAGATACCGGAGAAAACCGAGGGTGCCGAAAAACTGGATTATTCAAGGGTATTTATCCTTGTGCTGGCGTTTGTTTTTCTGCTGACGGTCTTTTTTATCGCACAATCGGCAGGAAACTTCCGATTTGTGAATCTGAATTTTATCAATTTCTCTCTGTTTGCCCTTGCTTTGCTGTTCAGTAAAAATATTGCAGCCTTTTTAAAATATGTAAACCAATCCATTGGGGCGGCATCAGGCATTTTGATACAGTTTCCTCTTTACGCAGGTATTATGGGGATAATGAAATATTCGGGGCTCTTTTTGGTTTTTACCGATGCTTTTGTATCGGTATCCAATGCGGTAACGCTTCCGGTTTACACTCTCTTCAGCGCAGGTATTGTAAACTTTTTTGTACCCTCCGGCGGAGGCCAGTGGGCAGTGCAGGGACCTGTAATTGTAGAAGCGGCACAAAGGTTGGGCGTAGCTATTCCGAAAATGGTGATGGCACTGGCCTACGGCGACGAGTGGACCAATATGCTGCAACCCTTTTGGGCACTGCCGTTGCTCGGAATTACAGGGTTAAAGGCAAAAGAGATTGTTCCTTATACATTTATTCTGTTCCTTGCCGGAGGTGTGATTTTTATTTTGGCATTACTGCTGTTTTAATGTATCTTTGAAGCATACTAACAATAAAAATAAAAGACATGAATCTTGAAAAGAAAGTACTTGAAGAATTGAAAAATGCAATGCGTGCCAAAGACCGGGTGGCACTGGAAGCATTACGGGCCATTAAATCGGCAATATTGCTAGAAAAAACCAGCGGCAAAGGAGAACTTACCGAAGAAGGCGAACTGAAATTATTGCAAAAGCTGGTAAAACAGAGAAAAGAATCGGCACAGATATACCGCCAACAGAACAGGTCCGATTTGGCTGAAGTGGAAGAAGGTCAGGCTGCGGTAATTGAAAAATTCCTTCCCAAACAGCTTTCGGAAGAAGAACTGGAACCCGTTATTAAAAAGATTATAGGAGAAACAGGTGCTTCCACCATAAAAGATATGGGCCGTGTGATGGGAACAGCTGCCAAACAGCTTGCCGGAAAAGCCGACAACAGAACAATTTCAACGATTGTTAAACGGTTGCTGGGTTAAAAATCAAAAAACAATTGACAGGATAACCCTGACAGTTGCAAAAAATATTTCGGGGAAAAACCAAAAAACCTATGAACAAGAAAAGTAAAAAAATAGAGGTAAAAGGCAACGAAATTACTATTGTCAGGTCTGATAATGAAGATTATATTTCAATTACTGATATTGCCAAACATAAAAATGCAGAATCAACGGGTTTGGTTATTTCGCATTGGATGAGTACTCGTTATACAATTGAATTTATGGGTTTATGGGAAAAAATGCATAATCCTGATTTTAATGTTACGGAATTCCGTAACATTAGAAACGAATCCGGTTCAAATGGTTTTATTCTTTCAAGTAAAAATTGGATAAACAAAACCAATGCCATTGGTATAGTGGCAAAAGCCGGAAGATATGGTGGTACCTTCGCTCATAAAGATATTGCTTTTGAATTTGCATCGTGGATTTCTGCTGAATTTAAGCTCTTTTTAATAAAAGAATTTCAACGCCTTAAAGAAGAAGAGCAAAAACAACTTGGTTGGGATATAAGAAGAAATCTTACCAAAATAAACTACCGAATTCACACAGATGCAATAAAAGAAAATTTGATACCCAAAAGTTTGAGTAAAAAACAGATTTCTTTTATTTATGCCAACGAAGCCGATGTGTTAAATGTAGCACTCTTCGGGAAAACCGCAAAACAATGGCGAGATGAAAATCTTGCTTTCTGATAATACAACAAAAATGCTAACCTCTAAAAATAATAATGATTAATTGGACTTTTAACAGGTTCAACAAATAAGATTATATCATCAAACTTAATTTCAAATAATCATGAAAACCAATCTGTTGCGATTTATTAGCATCTTTTTGATAATTTTTATAGCAATAAACACGGTTTCGGCCCAAGCACCCGAATACTGGAACATTACGGGAATCGGAGGAGGAGGTTCCATGTTTTGCCCGTCAATCAATCCGGACGACAATACCGAATTTTACGTGGCATGCGACATGGGACAACTTTTTCACACAAACGACCTGGGCCTGAGTTATGAAATCGTTGATTTTAACCGGATTACAGCCTCCGTAAATACAAAGGTATGTTTTACAAACGGCCCTGTGCGTTACAGCATCAATTATGCCGACGACAAAGCACTACCGGTAAAAAGTACCGATGGCGGTGTTACATGGAATACGCTGTCAGGCAATCCCGACGAATGGGAAGAGACATGGTCCATTTGGGCCGATTATCAACATGCTGACAGGGTAATTATCTCATATTGGGATGTACTCTGGTTTTCGTCCGACGGCGGCGATACGTTCCGTCAGATTCATAATGCCCAGGAACCCGATGCGGGAATTGTTACGGGCGGGGTTTTCTTCGATAACAACAACATTTACATCGGGACAAACGATGGTATAATTTACTCTTCCGACGGTGGAAATACTTTTAACACGCTGACCACAACCGGGATTCCTGCCGACCAGCGGATATTTTCGTTTGCTGCGGCAAAATCGGGAGACACCACCCGTTTTGTCTGCCTTACCGGAAGCGAAGATGACGTATATCTCGGTGTACAGGGTACCGATTACTGGGGGTTTATGAAAGGTGTATATTCCATGGACAATTTGTCGGGGCAATGGACAGAGCGCATGAACGGGATTGACCCTGATGCAGACTTTTTGATGTTTACGGCAATGGCCGGAAACGATATCAACACCGTTTACCTCGGTGGCAGTACCGACATAGGTTACCCTAATGTTATGAAAGCAACCGTATCGGGGACTTCATGGGAGTGGCAGCATGTTTTTCACACCGAAAAAAACCAGAATATTTTCACAGGCTGGTGTGGCGAAGGCGGCGACCGCGACTGGGGATATCCTGAAACACTTTTCGGAATTACCGTTTCGGCCACCGACAAAAACACAGTGTTAATCAGCGACATGGCTTTTGTAACCAAATCGACCGACGGAGGGGAGACATGGACGCAAGCCTATGTATCCGCCGCCGACCAAAACCCGGCAGGACAATATACACCCAAAAAGCAAAATTACCACAGTGTGGGGCTCGAAAACACTTCGGCCTGGAGCCTTGCCTGGTACGACAATGATCACCTGTTTGCCGGATATGCCGATATTTTTGCCATTCTCAGCGATGACGGCGGCAGCACCTGGTCGTACAACTACAATGCGCCGGTTACCAATTCGGTTTACTGCGTTGTTAAACACAATACCACACCTATGCTGTACGCTGCAACCTCTTCGGTGCACGATTTATATAAAAGTTACATTTTGGAAGATTGGATTATTGACAACGGTACCGGGCAAATTCTGTTTTCGACAACCGCCGGTTACGATTGGGATGTGTTGCACGACTTCGGTCATCCTGTTTATTGGCTTGCAATTGACCCGAACAATGATAAAACCATGTATGCTTCGGTGGTACATCACACCGACGGTGGTATTTTTGTAACGCATAATCTGCATGACGGAGGTGCTTCGGTATGGACAAAGCTGCCGTCACCACCGCGAACGGAGGGACATCCGGCTACCATAACGGTGCTCAACAACGGAAAAGTGCTTTGCTCTTTCTCGGGACGGCGTGATGAAAACGGAGATTTTACTCAGAGTTCGGGTATCTTTCTGTATGACCCGGCAACCGGTTCCTGGGACGACAAATCCGACCCCAATCAATATTACTGGTGTCACGATGTTGTGGTCGATCCGTCAGACCCCACGCAAAATACGTGGTATTCTTGCGTTTACAACGGATGGGGCGGAAACGGCAACGATATGGGCGGACTGTACCGTACATCCGACGGAGGAGAGACCTGGACGAAAATATTTGATGAGGCGGATGTAAGTTCCTGCACGTTTAATTACCTGTCGGACAGGGATGAGCTTTATGTAACCACAAACGGAAAAGGATTGTGGCTCTCTTCCGATATCAATGATCCCGAACCGGAGTTTCAACAGGTTGAGAGTTACCATTTTGCATTTCCCGAGCGTGTTTTTACCGATCCTTACGACAACAATCTTGTCTGGATAACAAGTTTCGGCAATGGATTGCAGTATGGCGAAATAAATCCCGATAATGTACCGAATAACAAGGCGGATGTAAGCGCCCTTTCCGTTTACCCCAATCCTTCAACCGGAATCTGTAATGTGGAAGTAAAAGGCAATACCGGCTTTAAGAATATTGAAATTTTCAATTCTGCGGGAAACATAATATTGAAAAAGAGTTTTAAAGAAGATATTTTTCAATACCGTTTGGATGTATCGCGGTTCCCGACCGGAGTTTATGTCTTAGCCGTTGACCTGGGAAAAGAAAAGAAAGTTATCAAGCTGATTAAAGAATAATAAAAAAAGCCGCTCTGCATATTGCAGAGCGGCTTTTTTTTAAAGTTAACTGTTCTTAGGCCAAGGCCAAACGTTTAAAAGCAACTACCGTCAGATCTTTGTCAACTTCTTTCAGATAATCGCGAACGCTTTTTTTCGACTCTTTAATGAATGCCTGATTCAGCAAGGTGTTTTCTTTGAAGAATTTACCCAGTTTACCCATGGCAATTTTTTCGAGCATGGCTTCCGGTTTTCCTTCGGCACGTGCCTGTTCTTTACCGATTTCAATTTCACGCTGTACGGTTTCTTCCGGCACATCGTCTTTATCAATGGCCACGGGAGCCATGGCTGCAATCTGCATTACAACATCGTGTCCGGCTGCATCAACGGCTTCACCTGCTTTGTTAAAAGCAGCGATGGAAGCAATACGGTTTCCGGGGTGAATGTATGCCGAAACGCTTTCGCCTTCAACAACTTCGTAATGTCCCAGCTGGATTTTCTCACCGATAACACCGGTTTTTTCAATAATCCTTTCTTCTACCGAAAGTCCGTCCATATCCAGAGCTTTCAACTCATCTGCATTTTTAGCTCTCTTTTCAACTGCCAAATCAAGAACCGATTTTACAAAATTGATAAAATCTTCGTTTTTGGCAACAAAATCGGTTTCGCAGTTAATCATAATGGCCGCACCGAATTTTTTGTCATCGCTTACCTTGGCCAGTACAACGCCTTCGCCAGCCTCGCGGTCGGCACGTTTGGCTGCAACTTTTTGTCCTTTTTTACGGAGGTAATCAATGGCTTTTTCCATGTCGCCTTCCGACTCTACAAGCGCCTTTTTACAATCCATCATACCGGCGCCGGTTGCTTTTCGCAGTTCGTTTACCTGCTGTGCTGTTATTTTCATTTTATTTTATTCTAATGTTAGTTATTACTTATTCTCTTCTTTGTTTACTTTTTTAGCAACTTTGGTTCTGGGCCGTTTCGCCGAGGCTTTTTCCACTTTCATGTCCTCTTCATCTTCGGCTTGTTTCACCGAATCGTTACGTACTTTGGCCTCTTTGGCAGCAGCCTCTTTTTCTCTTTTCTCTTTTGCACTCTTTTCGTTGGCCATCTTTCTTTCGGCAAGGCCTTCGGCAATGGCGGAAACAACAACCTTAATAATCAGTGCAATCGATTTTGAAGCATCGTCGTTGGCAGGAATCGGGAAATCAACCAGTGTGGGATCCGAGTTGGTGTCAACAATGGCAAAAACGGGGATGTTCAGTTTCCTGGCTTCTGCAACGGCAATATTTTCTTTGATGATGTCAACCACAAAAAGTGCTGCGGGAAGACGGTTCATATCGGCAATGGAACCGAGGTTCTTTTCCAGTTTGGCACGCTCGCGGGTAACCTGCAAACGCTCGCGTTTCGAAAGGTTGTTCCACGAAGGGGTGGTCATCAGTTTGTCAATGCCTGCCATTTTACGCACCGCTTTGCGGATGGTGGCAAAGTTGGTAAGCATACCGCCGGGCCAACGCTCGGTAACGTAAGGCATGTTAATTTTTTTAACCTCTTCGGCAACAATGTCTTTTGCCTGCTTTTTGGTGGCAACAAAAAGAATTCTTCTGCCCGATTTGGCAATTTGTTTCAAAGCATTGGCAGCTTCTTCCAGTTTTGCCTGGGTTTTGTAAAGGTCAATAATGTGGATACCGTTACGCTCCATAAAAATATAAGGAGCCATATTCGGATTCCATTTACGCCTGAGGTGGCCAAAATGTACACCTGCCTCAAGCATCTCGTCGAAAGTTACTTTAATCATTTTTTGTTTTTTAATTTGTTTACATTCACTGAATCAATCACCGAATAGTCTGCAAGCAACAGAGTTTCGGCAATTTGGATACTAAACTCATTCCAATATCTGAGAAAATATTAACGTTTGGAGAACTGGAATTTTTTACGAGCTTTAGGTTGTCCCGGTTTTTTACGTTCCACCATTCGCGGGTCTCTGCGCATCAAGCCGTTTTCCTTAAGTACGGGCCGATACTCCTCATCTATTTTTACCAGTGCTCTGGCAATGGCAAGTCTGAGGGCTTCTGCCTGTCCGTTATATCCGCCGCCCGTAAGGTTTACCTTAATGTCGTATTTGCCGAGGTTATCGGTCAACGACAGGGGCTGCTCTACAACGTAGTGCAAAGTTGCGGAAGGAAAATACTCTTTGTAATCGCGTTTGTTAATGGTGATTTTGCCGTCACCTTCTTTTAAATATATCCGTGCAATAGCAGTTTTTCTTCTACCGAGTGCATTTACAACGTCCATCGCTATTATTTAATTGATTTTAAATTAATTTCTTTAGGTTTCTGGGCCTCATGTTTGTGCTCCGGTCCGGCATATACATGCAGGTTGCGGAAAAGCTGAGCGCCAAGTTTGTTTTTGGGCAACATCCCTTTTACGGCTCTTTCCACCATGGCAATGGGGTTTTTTGCCATCATCTGTTTGGCAGTGGTTACACGCTGTCCGCCGGGATATCCGGTATGACGGATGTACTCTTTCTGATTCCATTTGTTTCCTGTAAGTCTGATTTTGTCGGCATTGATAATGATAACATAATCGCCGGTATCAGCATGGGGAGTAAAATTTGTTTTGTATTTGCCCCTGAGAATTTTTGCAGCTTCCGAAGCAAGTCTTCCCAAAACTTTGTTTTCAGCATCAATCAAAACCCACTCTTTGTTGGCGGTTTCCTTATTGGCGCTAACGGTCTTATAACTCAAAGTATTCATCTATCTAATTGTTTCTTAGTCAATTTCCTTATTTTCTCCCGAAAATGGGGGTGCAAAAATAGAAACATTTTTCCAATTGACAAAAGTTTTCAAGAGTTTATTGTTAATTTTTTTCGGGACGCATTTTACTTATATGATTATTTGGGCGGCCGGGCTTGTAGTTGCATGCCGCAAGGCATCGCAATCTGCTGTCCGCTTGTAGTCCTCGTCGGCAAGGCTGTTCGGCTACAATGCGGCTGCGGGGGCCTTCGCTCATCGCTCAGCCTCCTCACCGCAAGCCTCACAAGCCCTGCCGCCTGCGGGCTGCCGCTCCCATCCCTGCCGCAACTTCCCGTTCTTAATTCTAATGTCTGATATCAGATATCTTACATCAAGATAAACAAATAAACCGGTTTTGTCACAATTTTTGCCTTTGAGGGCAAAAATTCCACCAAAACCTAACTCTTTCTTCTTTTCCGCACCGCTATAAATATATCACCCTTTCAGGGTGAAACCCGCAAAAACCCGATGTTACATCATTTTACACACATAACTGCATACGGTGTTTATAATATATCGGTGCGCTGCACCTTCTTATTTTTAATTTAATATAATACACCCTAATGAGCGTCTGCCTCCGGCTGATTGCTCATTTCCGATTCGTTTTTATATTCTCATTTCCTCATTCTTCAATAAATCAGAATTCGTTCAGCCGGAGGCAGACGCGTAATCAGTATTTGGTTTTCGTTATTCTCCCTAACTTTTCCCTTTCCCAAAGCGCATCCTTTCAGGTCTCCCCCCAGTCGGCTAACCGCGGCCTGAAAGGATATTCCAACGCCACTTCCATCCCGTCCCAATTCCGAGTCATTGAAAGGAAGACCAACTGCTTCGAAATGTCGACGGAATCTTATGTTCGTTCTTCTCAACCTGTCGGGGGGCCTGCGCGCATGGCTGCGTTCAACCCGACAGGTTTACATCTTACTCCTCTCCCGCGTACCAATTCCGAAGCGCCCTAGGCGGAGTGGGAATCTGTTGTTATTGGCTTCTAACTCGCACCTCTAACTCCTCACAATTCAGAGGCATCATCAGGCCGGTCATGTGGGTAAGAGTGCCGATGAATCCCCCCCATGCTTCTTTTCCAATTCACCATACGGTACGGATAGCATTCGGAGATTCATCGGCATCCGCCTCAGGCGGAGCCCTCTGAATTATGGGGTATGTGTGATATGTTTTTCCACCTAAAGCATCGAACCTGAAACATTTAAACCTTCAATCTTTGAACTTTTAAACTTCCAATCCCCCGTTCTTTTCATAAAGCTTCTTAATCTTTTCAACCAAAACCGCTGCCAGTTTGTAATGCGATTCGTGTGTCCAGCCGGCAATATGAGGCGAAAGCACCACGTTTTTCATTGCTGTCAACTTGTAAAACGGTTCGGGCAACTGCTCCCGCGAAAGGTTTTCAAATGAGAGCCCTTCGTATTCCAGCACATCAAGGCAGGCACCGCGCACCGTTCCTTTTTCCAAAGCAGCAACAAGGTCAGCGGTATTCACAACTTTGCCCCGCGAAGTGTTAATGAGAAAAAAGGGCTTTTTAAAACGGTTAATAAAAGTGCTTTTCACCATATAAGTTGTCTCTTCGGTTAACGGCACATGCAGGCTTACTATATCCGATTCTTCAAAAAGGGTTTCAAGAGCAACTTCACGTACCGGATCATTGCCAAAACCTGTTTTGTATTTGTCGTAAGCCAGTATGTTTACATCAAACCCCTTCAGTTTTTTTGCAAATGCGCTTCCCGTATTTCCGTAGCCGATGATTCCAACATTTTTTCCGCCCAACTCAATGCCTCTGTTCTCTTCGCGCAGCCAAATCCCTTTTCTTACCTCGCTGTCGGCTTTCAACAGGTTGTTCAACAACATCAGCAACATACCAACGGCCTGCTCGGCTACGGCATCCCTGTTGCCTTCAGGGGCATTGAGGCAGGAAATTCCTTTTTGTTCGGCATAAGCCTCATCAATGTTTTCCATACCTGCGCCCACCCGACCGATAAATTTCAGTTTTGAGGCCTCTTTCAAAAATTCTTTATCCAGTTTTATTTTGCTGCGGATGATAATTCCTTCATATTTTCCTGCAATGCGCAGAAAATCATCTCTTGTGTAACCGGGAAAATAACGGCACTCAAACCCCATGTCTTCAAGCGATTGCATAAGGTAAGGATGAGCGGTGTCGATAAAAAGGACTTTCGGGCGCATGGGTAAACGGATTAATTAATTAGGGTTATTAAAAATATTGAAGACCGGAAAATGAATATCTTTTTTATGACCCACCCCTACCCCTCCCAAGGAGGGGAATGGTGGTATTCATTTTCCGGTTTCCAACATTTCATTACCATCATTTCAATTTTAAACATATTTATTTCGACCGTTCAACGGTGTATTCTATTATTTGGCGCAATGCCTCTTTTGCCTGATTATGAGGAAAACCGGCCAGGTTGTCCAATGCCATTTGCTTGTACATCTGCATTTTTTCAGCGGCGTACTCAATGCCTCCCGAGCTGTTTACCTTATCCATAACAAAGGCTATGTCCTGCTGCGACAGTTTTTTTCTTTTCATTATCCTGATAATCTCCCTTTTCTCGCTTTTGGGCATTTTCGAGAGCATGTATATAAGCGGAAGAGTCATCTTTTTCTCTTTGATATCGCCGCCGCTGGGCTTTCCGGTGCTGTTTGTTTTTTGATAGTCGAACAGGTCGTCTTTAATTTGGAATGCGATTCCGGCCCACTCGCCGGTCTGCCGCATTTTTTCAATTGTACCCGCATCATTGCTTACCGACGCCGCACCAAGTCCGAATGCCGAAGCCATCAGCGAAGCGGTTTTCTTCCGGATAATCTCAAAATAGGTCTCTTCATCAATATCGAGTCTTCTTGCTTTTTCCAGTTGCAGCAATTCGCCTTCGCTCATCTCTTTAACGGCCTCCGAAACAATTTCCAGCAACCGGTAATCTTTGCTTTGCAGAGCGGTAAGCATGCCCCGCGACAACAGGTAGTCGCCCGCCAGAACCGCAATCTTGTTTTTCCACAGCGCATTAATCGTAAACATACCGCGTCTTTTGTTCGAATCGTCCACCACATCGTCGTGTACCAGTGTGGCGGTGTGCAACAACTCGATAAGGGTGGCGGCGCGGTAGGTGGTTTCGTTTATCTCACCCAATAGCGAGGCGCTGTACAAAACCACTATGGGACGCATTTGCTTTCCCTTGGTGCGCAAAATATATTTCATTATCACATCCAACAGCGGCACATTGGATTTTACCGACTTTTTGAAAAAGGCATCAAAAGCTTTCAGCTCTTTTTCGATGGGTTTGCGTATATGGGAAAGCGATTGTTTCATGCCGGTGTTCTACTTAAAACTCCAGGTAGCCCCCTCTTTGGTGTCTTTTATTACGATATTGAGTTTGGACAACTCATCCCTGATGCGATCGGCAGTGGCGTAGTCTTTACGGGCTTTTGCCTCCTGTCTTATTTTCAGTATTGTTTCCATCAGGTATCCGATCAGTTCGCTGTTGTCTTCGCTTTTTTCGTCTTTTAGTCCCAAAATGTCGTAAACAAAGGTATTCAAAAACGATTGCAGCCATTTGATATCTTCTTCCGTCAGGCGCTCTTTGCCGTCGTTCACCTGGTTGATTATTTTGGCAAGTTCGAAAAGGTGTGCAATGGCAACGGGGGTGTTAAGGTCGTCGTCCATGGCGGCGTAGCACTTTTGTCCAAAAGAACGCACATCCACACTGCTTTGGGCAGAAGGCTTCAATTTTCCGGCGAGATGAACCGCATCAAACAGTCGGGTCATGCCTTTGTGGGCTGCCTTTAAGGCGTCGTTGGAAAAATCGACCGTGCTGCGGTAATGTGCCTGTAAAATAAAAAAGCGGATGGTCATGGGCGAATAGGGCTGATCCAGCGAGGGGTGGGTTCCGTTGAAAAACTCATTCAGGGTAATGAAGTTGTTCAGCGACTTACCCATTTTCTGACCGTTAACGGTAATCATGTTATTGTGCATCCAGTATTTTACCGGATCGTGGCCTGTGGCGGCATTGGCCTGTGCTATTTCCGACTCGTGGTGCGGGAAAAGCAAATCCATTCCACCGCCGTGGATGTCGAATGTTTCGCCGAGGTATTTCCGTCCCATGGCCGAGCATTCAAGGTGCCAGCCGGGGTATCCTTCGCTCCAGGGCGAGGGCCAGTGCATGATGTGTTTGGGGTCGGCCTTTTTCCAAAGGGCAAAGTCAAAGGGATTGCGTTTTTCCTCCTGACCGGCCAGTTCGCGCGTGTTTTGCATCAGCTCCTCAATGCGCCGCCCCGACAGTTTGCCGTAGTTGTATTTTTTGTTGTATTTCTCCACATCAAAGTAGAGCGAGCCCTCCGACTCATACGCAAAACCGTTCTTCTGAATCTCCTTTACCAGCTCTATCTGTTCGATGATGTGTCCCGAAGCCGTAGGCTCGATGCTGGGATGCAATACATTCAACTGATCCATGTTTTGGTGGTACCGGTCGGTAAAATGTTTAACCACCTCCATGGGTTCCAACTGTTCCAGTCTGGCTTTCTTCTGGATTTTGTCTTCGCCTTCGTCGGCATCGTTTTCCAGGTGACCCACATCGGTGATGTTGCGCACATACCTTACTTTATACCCGAGATGTTTCAAATAGCGAAACAGGATATCGAAAGTGATGGCCGGGCGGGCATGCCCCAGGTGGGCATCGCCGTAAACCGTAGGCCCGCATACATACATGCCCACATGAGGCGGGTTTACGGGCTCGAAAAGTTCCTTTTTACGCGTCAGCGTATTGTATATTTGCAGCTTGTGTTCCATTGCTTTGTTGTTTGTGCTGCAAAATTATACTAATATTGCTTTGGTCGGAATATTAATTGAAACCTATCTCCCCACAAACACCTTTCTAACCGTTTGTCCGGTTGTTTCCGACAATTTTACCACAACATACCGGTTGCTTACGGGCGAATCCAGTTTTATTATTTTGTTACCCGAGCGGACGGTTTTCAGTTTTCTGCCCAAAAGATCATACAGGGTTACCGTTGCTCTTTTGCGGGTATTATCTTCTTTTCGTATAATGTAGATGGAGTTATTGTAAGCATAAATAAGAGCCTGATTTTCCGAAACTGCCGGTTTTATACCATTTGTATGATTTGTAAAATGAACCTTAAACCGTTGGGGGCTTTGATAAGAGGTAGCTGTAAAATCATAAAACCGTTCCTTTTTAATATCTATAAATTTGTTCAGCTTTGTATCTTCGAGCCAGATGTCGAAATCGTCCATCAGTTCCGTTTGTTTCAGCTCCAGACGTTGTGAACCCGAAGGGCCGGCTTTAAAGTTAAGAGATACAACCCTTGTATCGTTTACCAATGGCGGAAGACTTAAAATACTCAGGTCGTTGTTGTTATCGGTAAACCAAATTTGCGGTGCTTCGTCAAAAGAGAAGAATTTTTCCACGTCGAAACCGTCATCAAAGTTATCGGTAGCTTTTTCCGAAAAACTAATCCATGCTTCGTCTTTCATCTCCTCTTTGATACATACAATTGTTGCAAAAGGATTGGTTGCCGCTTCGGTATCTTTGTAAAAATTCTGGTGTGTATGAACGCGTGCAGCTTTAGGTATTGTAAAATACATATTAGTGCTTTTTGCGTGAATAAAGAACCCCTGGCCGCGGGGTATAATTCCGTCGGTAAGGCTTCCCTGCCCCTGCGAATTGCGGTAAGCATAATTGCTTGTTGCAGGGTTCCACACCCAGATGCTCCCCGAAATATCGGTGGTATCCCACCCGCTGCTGTCCCAGTCGAGCGCGCTGGGGAACGGATTTCCCACAAGATTGTACCCGTGTGCGGCTCCCGAATAAAAGAGTTGCGGGGTTGACCACTGAGATCCGTCGAGATAAATGTCATCGCTGTTGAGGGCACCGTGGAAGGTAACCGTGGTGTCACGTCCGGTTTCCATCCATACTGCAAAGCCTGCTGCCAGCGGCATGGGTGTGGTTAAATCGACAATGTACGACCATGTGTCATTTGATTCGTTGTATTTATTTAGCCATACATCGGGATTATGATTTAAAAAGAGCTGATTTACCGTTGCGTTTTTAACCGGTGCCGCTATCAAATGCCATTTTCCTGCCGACAGAAACTGCTGTAAATAGATGGAATCGCTCACTTTCAAATAGTTTTCTCCCATGAGGGTGGCATTTTCGGCCTGCGAACTTAGTGTGAGGTTTTTGGCTATCGAAAGTTTGGTCAGCGTCGGATAATTCGTTGATGTGGCCGAAATAGTTACATTGGTGTTTGCCGTGGGGATGGTGTCGTTGTTCCAGTTAGCGGCGTTATACCAGTCGGAACTGCCTGCCCCCGACCATGTGGCAACCGAAGAATTTACATTTACGTAAATATCATCGAGGTATATTCCACCCGAACCAATGGGGCTGTTAGAATGAAATCCGAAATAATAAACGCCTGTTGTCGTGGGAGTTATGTCGGCTTTAGCCAAGGTAAAACTCCAATCAATAATATCGTTATCGGCCCAAATTACAGTTCCGTTCATAGATGAAACATCCGGATAATCGCCGTATCTCAGTTCCAGGGATTCATGGCCGCCGACACTGCTGTAAACAAAAGCAATTTCGTAAGAAACGCCTGCCTGCAGGGTAAATCCGGGGGTAAAGAACCAGTCATCCGCCGATTTATTTGAAGGAGTACCGACATATACGGTTCCGTTTCCCGAAAAGCCGTAAGAATTCTGCGTTCTCCATTTGTTTCCGTCGTTGTTTGCGTCTTCAACGGTCATACAGGAAGGCAGGTTTGGGGTTGTTACGTTTTCAAAGTCCTCAAAGTACGGCAGGTTAGAAGGATTGCAAGGGGTTGAAAAACTTTCGGGGCCCGACCAGTCGCTGTAATTTCCTCCGCCGCAGGAAGAACGTACATACCAATCGTAATCGGTGTCAGCAACAAGTGAAGTAATTGTTTTGGGGTTGGAAGTGGTGCCGCTTATGGTTATGCCGGTACCTTGTGTAAATCCCGCATTGCCGTATTCGATATCCCAGGCGGTGGCACTACCTCTCTCCGTCCATTTCAGTTGGGCCGTGGTTGCGGTTATGTTTTGCGTCCAAAGCGAGTCGGGATAAATGCCGGGGCAGGTGTTGTCTTCAATGGTAATGTCATCGATATACCAGCCCTCTTTTGTTGTGGCACTATTTGAGTATAAATAAAATCGAATTTTCACCCGCTTTTCTTTAAAATTATCTAACGAAAAGGTCTCTTTTTTCCACCAGCTGTTGGTTGCCGGGTCTCCACCCCATTCCGAATAGGAATTCTCGTCAAAACGCTGATAAGCTCCATAGTTGTTTGCATTTCCTTCGTAAGCATTGGCGGGCAGGGTTCTCCAGGTGCTACCGTTATCTGTGGAAATCTGCACCTTGCAATAATCGCCGCCACCTTCGGTTTTGGCTATATGCCAGAAAGTAAGAAACGGATTTGAGGTTTGCGACAAATCAACATAAGAGTTCATTACCAGGTAATTACGATTGTTGTTTGAATATTCATTACGGACGCTTTTTGCTCCGCCGTGTTTCAGAGAAGTGTTTATACCAAAATCTGTAGAATTACCCGAAGCATTAACGAATTTCACAAAACCACCTTCAAAGTCTTCCGTTACCGGCAGGGAATAGGGAGTAGTGGTAGTAGTAAAACTAACGGGGCCTGTCCAGAGGCTGGAACCGGTGCCCGAACAGTTTTTCTTTACATACCATTCGTAGGAGGTGGAAGGAGAGAGACCGGTGATGGTATAGGTAGTATCGGAAATATTTGAAACCGTAGTGCCGTTTCCGTGTGAGAACCCCGGTGATCCGTATTCAATGTCGTAGGTGGGAGAGTAGAGTTGCGTTAGCCACGATACACGAGCCGAATCTCCCCACGCAAATGTTTGCGGCCCTAATGGCGGAGCACAACTTACGGTTGATTCTTTAATGGTAACATCATCAATATTAAGCCCCTGACTTCCGTTATTTTCAACTGTCTCAAAGGCCACCCAGGAATCGGAAGTATTGTTGGGAAGGACTATGGTGTCGTGCACCCAGCTGTTTATCGTTGTGTTTTGATATGTTTTGAGAACTGTCCATGAACCTGTAGCGGAAGATTTGTAGAGCACATTAAATTTATAATACCCATAACTCGTACCATACCAAAAATCCATTTGAGGGGTTGTCAGGCTGCTTAAATCCAAGGGAGGCAGGACGAGTCTGGTTTGGGCACCGTTTTTTAAAAAATATGCATTGTAAGAACCGGAATGTGCCGATGAAATATACCAACCGTCGCCATTCTGAAATTTCCAATCCTCATTATATTCATTTACGTATTCTTGTGACCAGCAGCCGGGAATGTTTCCACTGTTTTCGAAATCTTCTGTCCAGGGAAAGGAGGAAACGGTACACACCGAATCTACGGTAATATAACCTGTTCGAGTAAGTGTATTGGAAGTGGTGCCGTCGCCAACGTTAAGTGTAACCGAATAGGTGCCGGGATTGCTGAATTGAACCCACGGGTCTTGCGAACCTGATGAAGTAGAGCCGGCATAGGTTACCGTGTTGGGACTAAACGACCAGCTCCAGGTGGTGGGGCTGCCGTAACTGATGTCGTAAAATTTTACCAGCTCGCCAACGCCGGGATTGGTGGTGTTAACCACAAAATCGGCTGTTAATGAAAACGGTCCGAATTTGAATTTTGAGATTTTGGTTTTCCTGTTGGTTCCCACATATTGATTGGTGTACCAAAAAACAGTATCGTTGGAGGGGTCAACCGAAATGGAAGAGTAATCGCCCCAGCGGCTTTCGGGAGATTGAAGGTAGGTACCGTTGTAAACGACTTCTTCGGCAATATCCAGAGTACCATTGGCTGCTGCATAAGCAGCCGGACTTTGTGCTGCATATCTTATTCCGGGGTAGGTAGAGGAACCTGTAACAGAATATCCCATGGCAATACGGTGATTCGGATTGATGGTAATACTGCCTGTCCAGCGGCTGTCGTTGTCGGGCGAATAAGTGCCCTGTTGGCGTATTTCCCATTCGCCTTCGGTTTTGCGCAGTTCGTACCAACGCATCCCTGCATTGAAGCCCGAACTTCCCTCGACAGCATGGCAGCAAACCAATTCCTGGTGACTGGTAAAATTTCTGTAAACCGGTTTGTTCATTATATAACCTCCCAGAGCGTCAAGGGTACTGCCGCCGGGTTGTGCCGGATCGGGGGCGGGAGTAAATGAGGCTACATCCAAAGCCTGTACCCTTTGAAAAGTGGAATTGGCAGGAGTATTCCAGTCAATATCCATTTCGTAAATCCACAACTGGTCTTTAACGGTGTTCCATTGGGCATCATTAATGGCGACAAACAGTCCGGGACTGTTTACCGGGGCAAAAGCTCCGTCGTTGTCCACCGGAGCGGCAATGGAATAGGTGGTGTTGGGTCTGTCGGGATTAATAAACCCGACCATTTTTGCCGGCTGTCCCAAAAGCATTTTTTCCCGTTGCATGGCAAAAACATCTTCCTGGTCTTCCGTATTGTTTCCCAGTTTGTCGATGCCCACATAATAGGCATCGCGCCAGATGCCGTATTTGGGATAATCGGGCCAGTCGTCCACGTCAAAAGAATAGGAATACCAGGCACCTA
>JALVZH010000184.1:0-9222 GCA_027022105.1 Bacteroidales bacterium
CTTCCCACTTTTTCAGCATCTCTTTGGCCTCCAGTATTAAAGGGGCTTTTTGTTTTGCCTCTTCACTGTCCATACCGGCTGCCACCAGTTGTTCCACCTCTTTTTTGTATTCCTTATCGAACAATACGTAAAAATCGCCTACCAGCTTGTCACCTTTCTTTCCGGTGGTTTCGGGTGTTTGTCCATTGCCCCATTTTTGCCACGCCAGCATTGATTTGCAAATATGTATTCCCCTGTCGTTTACCAGGTTTACCTTATGGACTTTTTTGCCTGAAGCTTTCAGTATTTCGGCAATGGACCAGCCCAGGAGATTGTTGCGAACATGGCCCAGATGCAACGGTTTATTTGTATTGGGTGATGAATATTCGATAACATCGGGATTTTCATCTCTTGCCGGTTGTTTTCCAAAATCGTTGTCCTGTGATGATTCCCTGAGAAAGCCGGTCCAGAAATTATCGGAAATAACCAGGTTCAGAAAACCTTTTATTACATTAAATCCTGAAACAATATCCATTTTCTCCTGCAAACGGTTGCCAATTTCATTGGCTGTCTGTTCGGGATATTTCTTTGAAAAATGTAAAAACGGGAATACCACTACCGTAAGATCGCCTTCGAATTCGGGACGTGTTTTTTGTACCTGAATCCGCTCTGCATTAATTGATTGACCATACAGGGCATTTAATGCTTCAACTACTTCTTTTGCAATTCTTTCTTTTAGCATTTTTATTTCAATTTTGGCGTGCAAAGGTACATTAATATTGGACATGGAAGTTACCTTTCAGGTCGCCGTGGGCTAAGCAACCGGTTTTGATTGTGTGATTGGATGAGAATATTGAAGCTAATCGGAATGTTTGATGTAGAATCAGCCAATGGAAGACACATCTTAGCGTTAAGAATCCGACATTTTCTTCCTCTTCCGGCTGCCTTCATAAAGTTCAAATTTAAGCAGTCTGCTTTCAAGTTGTCCGTTGAAAAGAGTTATTTTTTTTGAAGGATGAAGACCAATGGATTTTGCAGCATGCGGGTTGGCCGTAATAATCCATGCTACATATCCGGCAAACTTCGATTTCAGAGTATCGCCTATTGAGCGGTAAAGCTCCGTTATCTCCTGCTCTTTCAGCCTTTCGCCATAGGGCGGATTAAAAATCAGGATTCCCTTTCCGCTTTCAGGATTCAATTTTTCAAAGGGTTTGTTGATTAAAGTAATGTCTTTATGGAGATGAGCAAATTTGATATTGGTTCTGGCAATGCTAAAAGCACGAAACGACCGGTCGGAAGCGATAACGGGCCATTCATGTTCCGCTATTTTTTCGTTTGCCTCTTCCCTGACTTTTGCCCATAATTCTTTATCATAATCCAGCCAGTGCGTAAAGGAATAATCTTTACGGTAATATCCTGCCGGGATATTCATGGCATACATGGCCGCTTCGATAGGAATGGTACCCGAGCCGCACATAGGATCGATAAAATCGCCTGTTTTATCCCACCCCGATAACTGAATCATTCCGGCAGCCAGTACTTCGTTTAACGGAGCTTTGTCGGTAGAAACACGATACCTGCGCTTATTTAAAGGGTGCCCGGAGCTGTCGAGAGAAACGGTACATTTGTTTTTGTTAATGTGTAAATCGATTACAATATTCGGATTGTCTTTTGAAACGTTGGGCCGCCGTCCGGTTTGTTCCCTGAAATAATCCACAATGGCGTCTTTTGCCTTTAGCGATGCAAAATGGGAGTGGGTAATTACCGAATGGA
Organism: Bacteroidales bacterium; assembly: GCA_027022105.1. Classification (GTDB taxonomy): domain Bacteria; phylum Bacteroidota; class Bacteroidia; order Bacteroidales; family F082; genus Sulfidibacterium. The sequence continues at coordinate 1,753 of JALVZH010000184.1, forward strand.
AAAGGCTCACATTTACCAAAATGGATTTCCGTACTTTAAAATAGTTTTGCCATTCAACACGTTTCAGTTTTTCGTACAGTTCCTCTTCGTTGTTTACCGTAAAAACACCTACAGGCTTAAGAATACGCAGTGCGGTACGACACAGGTAATTGGCTTTGTAAATAAGTTCCCTGTCGCCACGAAAGAACACCACCCGTTTACCGGATTCCACATCTTTTGCTCCCAATGCTTTCAGTTCGGCTGCAAGAACCTCTTCAAGTCCCGCAGTGGTTTTGGCGGTTAAATCCACGCCCTGTTCAAATGGTTTTAAATGGTTCATTACGGCGGCAAAGGTAAATCTTTCGACGGGTTTACAATGATTTTTCGGGTTGCTTGTTTACATATTTTATTAATTCGGGGTAAAAAAGAAAGAAATCCTTTTCCAGATTTTTATAGTTCTGTTGTAATACTTCAACAGCGCCCGACATTCCCGAACGAAAGCGAGTACGCCTGTCCATACCGTAAAACACCCTTTTCAGATCGGTGAGGTTGGCATAAGAAGAGAGCCAGTTTTGTGCAATAAGAAAGGGAAGAATCCGGAGTGTGCGGGACGGGAGCAACAAAAACCGCTTTGCAAGTATTTTGTAAACATTGGTTGAAAATTCCGATAATTCTACAGGGCTGAACAGATTCCAGTTGGCAGCAAGAAAATGATCGTAAAAGATATCGACAACAATACCCGAATACAATCCGAAATACTGTCTTATTTTGTCCTTACTGACGGAAACCACAGGGTGCAAATCGGTAAAACGGTCAATCTTTCTATGGAGTACGATTCCGTTTTTAACGTCCTGATGGTACCGGTTCAGTTCGTTTCCTTTTACGCTGTCGGCCACAAAATTTCCGAACAACAGGGCGTCGTTGTCGCCCGAGAGATGCGCATGTGCCAAAAAATTCATAGTGTGATTTGGGGGCAAAGATAAGGAAGAAGTGGGGATGACAGGACGAAAGAACGAAAGGATGAAAGGATGAAGGGTTTATTGATTTGATTGATTGATTGGATGATTTAGAAACCGGGGGAATTTGTGAAAATGTGAAAAGGTGAAATTATGAAATGACGAAAGGATGATGAGATGAATGGAGTAATGGAGTGTTGGAGCTAACCAACATACACTACACCCCATAATTCAGAGGGCTCCGCCGGAGGCGGATGCGCAAAGGCTGGCAAGTCCGATGAATCTACGAAATAATGTCCGTACCGTATGTTTTATTGGAAAAGAAGGATGAGGGGAGATTCTTCCACCTACGGAGAGTCTGAATTATGAGGGAATGGTGGTGTGCGTTGGAAACCTATGAAAACAGATTCCCACGCCATTCCGGCCTACAAAGCCTTCCTTTAAATGGCCCGGAATATGACAAAACCGGTGTCAATTTAAAATCTTTATATATTATTTGCCATAACAAAGCCTCAGGCCTAAATTTTTACCTTTGCAAACGATTGAAATTTGTACAATAAAAGATTAAAAATAATGCAAAAATTATTGTTATTGGGTGACGAAGCGATAGCACAGGGAGCAATAGACGCAGGGATTTCGGGCGTTTATGCTTATCCGGGCACTCCTTCCACCGAAATCACGGAATATGTGCAGGCAAGCAGGGATGCAAAGGAAAAGGGGATTGTTTCGAGTTGGTCGTCTAACGAAAAGACTGCCATGGAGACGGCCATAGGAATGTCGTATGCCGGAAAACGAGCCATGGTGTGTATGAAACATGTGGGATTAAACGTAGCTGCCGATGCATTCGTCAATTCGGCCATCACCGGTGCACACGGCGGCTTGGTGGTAGTATCGGCCGACGACCCTTCGATGCACTCGTCGCAAAACGAACAGGACTCGCGGTTTTACGGTAAGTTTGCAATGATTCCCGTTATGGAGCCGGCCAACCAGCAGGAGGCCTATGAAATGACCCGCTATGCCTTTGATCTTTCGGAAAAATTCGGAACGCCGGTAATGATGCGCATCACCACGCGTCTGGCGCACTCGCGCTCGGGTGTTGAAACCGGTGAGCAGCATCGGCAAAACGAACTGAGCCTTCCGTCGGATTTAAAACAGTTTGTACTGCTGCCGTCCATAGCACGTAAACAATACAATACATTGCTGGGAAAACAGGCCGCCTTTGAAGAGGAAGCCGCACAATCGGGATACAACGTTTTTATCGAAGGCAAAGACAAAAGTCTGGGTATTATTGCCTGCGGCATTGCATACAACTATTTGAAGGAGAACTATCAGGACAAAGAACTTCCCTATTCGGTTTTGAAAGTAAGCCAGTATCCTTTACCAAAATCGCTGATTAAAAAGATTTATGACGAATCGGATGAGGTGCTGGTGCTCGAAGAGGGCTACCCCATTATTGAAGAGCTCTTGAGGGGCACCCTGGACGAAGGCAAAAGAATAAAAGGGCGCATGGACGGCACGGTACCAAGAGCCGGCGAATTGAACCCCAATATTGTAGGCAAAGCGTTGGGATTGGAAGTAAATGAGGGTTACAACGCTCCCGATATTCTTGTTGGCAGGCCTCCGCTGTTGTGCGACGGTTGTCCGCACTGGGATTCATTCGGGGCACTGAACGAAGCCATGAAAAAATATTCGGGCGGACGTGTGCTTTCGGATATCGGTTGCTACACTTTGAGCGCTTTGCCTCCGTTGGAATCCATTAACAGTTGTGTGGACATGGGCGCCAGTATTACCATGGCCGTGGGTGCTGCCGAAGCAGGGCTTGTTCCGGCTGTTGCCGCTATCGGCGATTCCACTTTTACGCATTCGGGAATGACCGGACTGTTGGATGCCGTTAACAGAAAATCGCCCATAGTGGTGCTGCTGCTCGATAACTCGACAACCGGAATGACGGGCGGCCAGGACTCACCGGGATTTGGAAAACTGGATGAAATAGTAGCCGGACTGGGTGTTGAAAAAGAGCACATCAGAGTAATTAAGCCGCTGCGCAGATACCACGAAGAGAATGTGAAAGTTTTTGAGGAAGAGCTGGAATACAACGGCGTTTCGGTAATCATTGCCCGTCGCGAATGTGTACAGACACTGGCAAGAAGAATGAAACTGAAACACCGCCGTAAAAAAGAGGAACAAAAAACCGAAAATTAATTTTATTCAAATTTGAAACAGATGAAAAAAGACATAATTCTCGGAGGCGTAGGAGGACAGGGAATATTAACCATAGCCGCCACCATAGGCACCGCCGCATTAATGGAAGGTTTACAGCTGAAACAATCGGAAGTACACGGCATGAGCCAGCGGGGCGGTGACGTTCAGGCACATTTGCGTCTTTCGTCCGACCCTATCTATTCCGATTTGGTAGCCGAAGGCAGTGCCGATCTGATTATTTCGGTAGAACCGTTGGAAGCACTGCGATATTTCAAAATGCTAAACAAAGATACCGGCTGGCTGATAACCAGCATGAATCCGTTCAGAAACATCAGTAATTATCCCGACCTGGAAGAGGTTTTGCAGGAGATATGGAAACTGCCGCGCTATATTACCATTGATGCCGAAAAGACCGCTAAAGATCAAGGTTCCATTAAAGCCGCCAACATTGTGGTGCTGGGTGCCGCCTCTCCTTTCCTCGGTATGAAAACAGAAACATTTGAAAAAGCAATAACACAAATGTTCCAAAAGAAAGGTGATGATATTGTAAAGCTGAACCTGAAAGCTTTTCATGCGGGAAGGGAATATACGAAGACAAAGATGTAAGAGACGGTAAAAAGTTGCTTCGCAAACAGTTTTTGAATCTTTTTTTGATATTTTTCTTATCTTTGAGCAAAATAATGCGGTATGGAAACAATTAAAATTGACATATTGAATCCAAAAGCCAAGCTACTACTGCAAAATTTGGCCGATTTAAAATTGATAAGAATTCGAAAAACCAAAATCAATTCAGAATTAAATGAACTTTTAGATAAATTCAGAATGAATTCCACTGAGGTTCCCACGCTAGACGAAATAACCGAAGAGGTTGAAAAGGTCAGAAAAGATCGTTATGAAAAGCACGAAAATAATACTTGATACGAATCTTTGGATCAGCTTTCTCATTACTCAAAATTATTCGGTAATTGATAATTTAATTCTGGAAGGTAAAATCAAACTTATTTTCTCCCATGAACTAATTGAAGAATTTGTAACTGTTGCAAACAGACCAAAGTTCAAAAAATTTTTTAATAATAAAGATATAGAAAAGCTATTAAGAATATTTGACTCATACGGCAAATTGTATAAAGTTAGTCGCCGGATTAATATATGCAGGGATCCAAAAGATAATTTTCTTCTAGATTTGGCTGCCGAGAGCAATGCCGAATACCTTGTAACCGGCGATACTGATTTATTAGTTCTAAAAAAGATTGATAATACACGGATTTTGTCATGGAACGATTTTATAAGCGAATTAAGATTAAATAAAATACTAAATATCTGAACAATTATCTTTATTCAACTTCCTCCATTGTTAATAAGACACAACCCTTTCTCGAAAAATTCTTTTACTTTTGAGCAAAAATCGGAATAAATACAAAAGCGAGTCAAAAGGAGCATGAAACTTTCGGTTGTCATTGTTAATTATAATGTTGAGTATTTCCTCGAACAGTGCCTTCTTTCCGTAAAAAGAGCGATGAAAGGGATTGAAGGCGAGGTTTTTGTTGTGGACAACAACTCGCTGGACAACTCCTTAACCATGGTGCGCCGGAAGTTTCCCGAAGTACATCTTATTGAGAACAAAGCGAATGTCGGTTTCTCTCGTGCCAATAACCAGGCCATTAAAAAAGCAAAAGGCGAGTACATCCTTCTTCTGAACCCCGATACGGTAGTGGAGGACGACACCTTTAAAAAGGTGATTGACTTTATGGACACCCATCCCGAAGCGGGAGGTCTGGGCGTAAAAATGGTTGACGGTTCAGGGAATTTCCTGCCCGAGTCGAAAAGGGGGCTTCCCACACCTGCCACGGCATTTTACAAGATGTTCGGTCTCTCGTCACTCTTTCCCCGTTCAAAAGTTTTTTCAAAATACCACCTGGGTTACCTCGACAACGATAAAATTCACGAGGTGGATGTGCTGGCGGGAGCATTTATGTTGCTCAGAAAAAGCGTTTTGGACAAAACAGGATTACTGGACGAGTCCTTTTTTATGTACGGCGAAGACATTGACCTTTCGTATCGTATTACACAGGCCGGATACAAAAATTATTACTTTCCCGAAACGCGCATTATACACTACAAGGGCGAAAGCACCAAGAAAAGCAGCGTGAATTACGTGCTGGTTTTCTACAATGCCATGGTTATTTTTGCAAAAAAGCACTTTACGGGGAAAAATGCACGCCTGCTTACCTTGCTCATTAATCTGGCCATTTATTTCAGAGCCTTTTTAGCCATATTGTCGCGACTGTTTCAGCGGCTGTTTCTTCCGTTGCTCGACACGCTGGCAATGCTTGCGGGAGTTATCATTATAAAAGAGTTCTGGGAGCGGAAATTCATCTATCCCGAAGGAGGCAATTACCCCGAGATGTTTGTTAAATACATCCTTCCTTCATACCTAATCATCTGGATTCTAAGTATTTTCTTTGCCGGCGGTTACGACCGCCCCGTAAAAATCAAAAAAGCACTGGCGGGTATTTTGTCGGGAACGGTGATTATTTTGGTTTTGTATGCCCTGTTGCCGGAATCGTTGCGTTATTCGAGAGCACAAATTCTTTTGGACACCCTTTGGGGACTGATTTCCATAAGCCTGATACGTAAATTGCTGTCCGCATTGAAAATACACGGCTATGAACCTGGCGACAGGGAAAACAAACGGTTTTTGATAATCGGGGAAAAAGATGAAGGAAACCGCGTGGCCGGTATTCTGAAAAAATCGGTTCTAAAACCCGAATTTATCGGACTGGTCAGCCCCGGCGAAAAAGCCACAAGAGATGACGGTTTTATCGGAAACATCACACAGGTAAAGGATATCATCACCATCTTTTCCATAGACGAGGTGATTTTTTGTTCTAAAAACATCTCCCATCAGGATATCATTGATAAAATGAGCGAATGGCAAACCGGCAATGTAGATTACAAAATAGCACCGCAAGACAGCCTCTCCATTATCGGCAGCAACTCCATAAATACCCGTGGAGACCTTTATACCGTAAACATCAACGCCGTTGACAAGCCGGCCAACAGAAGAAACAAACGGCTTATCGACATCTTTCTGTCGTTGCTTTTCATACCACTTTATCCCGTTCTCATCTTTATCGTAAAAAATCCGGCCGGGTTGCTGAAAAATATCTTCAGGGTGCTATTGGGTTTCCGGTCATGGGTAGGGTATTATCCTCTTACGCAGGACACTTTGCACCTGCCCAAAATAAAACCCGGTATTCTGACACCCTTGGACGGCATGCGCCAACAAACCGGCGACAAAGAGATTATTACAAGGCTGAACCTGCTTTACGCCCGAGATTATACGGTATTTAAAGACCTTAATATTATTTTTTATGCATTTAGAAAATCAGGACGGCAACACATTAATCTTAAAAATGAATAACAATTACAAAACCATACTGATTACCGGTGCCTCCGGTTTTCTTGGAGAGGCACTTGTAAAAAAGTTGCTTGATTCTACAACTTCAGAACTCATTTTAACCTGTAGAAACAGCGGCTCGTGCAATAAATGGAAAGGGAACAACCGCATTCATATTGTTTCGGCCGATTTGATGAACCCCGGCGACTGGAAACCTGTTTTCGAATCATACCGTCCGGATGTGGTGTTTCACCTTGCTGCCGTTGCCCGTTTTCGTGAAGGAGAACAGTATCCGTTAACTGCTTTTCAGGTTAACTTTTTCGGAACGGCGGAACTAATTAAACTTTCGATGAAATACGGAACCGGACAGTTTCTTTTTACCTCCTCCGACCTGGCTTTGAATGCAATTTCCGCCGTAGGCATCAGCAAATATCTTGTGGAAAGAATTATCGTTGCAAACAGTCATCCGCAATTAAAACTCAAAGGGTTACGCATTGCTAATCTGATTGACGGTAACGGTTCCGTAACACTTATTTTCAAAAAACAAATTGCGAAGGGGGAAGCGATAACCGTCACCCACCCCGGCATGAGCCGCCGTTTTTCCACACGCGAAGAGGCAGCCGACGACCTGTTGTGGTTACTGAAAAACGGAAAACCCGACAGCATGTATGTAACCCATAAGCCACCTTTTAAAATTATTGACCTGGCAAAAAAATTAATGAAAGATGCCGGTAAAGAGACGGATATCAAGATTATCGGGGTGAGGCCGGGCGAAAAAATTACCGAGCCCTCTTATGATGAATTTGCAATACAACCGGTAAAAAATCGTGACCTGGCACTTTTTGAACCCGAAAACTACCGTAATGAAAAAGTATCGGATTTCCTGGAAAAATTAAAAGTTCCGGACAACATCAAATTAAAGGCTGTTGAAAC
>JALVZH010000184.1:9232-9605 GCA_027022105.1 Bacteroidales bacterium
TGTTGAAACATTAAAATCATTCGGAATTGAAATCTGACGGTTTAGAAAAGAATTTGTTTGTTGTCAATCGTCAAAATGGAGACGGTTGGATTTTTGTTTGGAAAATATCTTTTTAATTGTTTTCCAAATAATAATCATATCAAAATAAAAGCTTGAGTTAAAAGCATATTGATTATCAAGAGCAATTCTTTCTTCGGTAACATGTACCTGCCCCTTAAAAGTTTGCCACAAACCTGTAATACCCGACGGAGCCAAAAAACGATAAGACCACTCGTCGGTGGTCAGATTTACAGCTTCATCCAAAGGCAATGGTCTGTTTCCGACAATAGACATATCTCCTTTTATTACATTAAAAAGTTGCGGTAATTCATCA
>JALVZH010000185.1 GCA_027022105.1 Bacteroidales bacterium
TGATTAAGAGCCGAGGCCGAAGTGTTATGATGACATGCTTTGCAGGAGCGTTTGCTGTCTATTTCATCTGAAACTTTTGTATAAACAAACACTTTATCGGACCCGTAAGAAATTTTGGTTACAAATTCATTGTAGTTAATATTTAAGCCCCCGGCCAACACATCAACAATTTGCTGCATTCCGTCGGGAAAGATCACATCATTCCCCGGAAACGAATCGTTGGTTATCAGTGCTTTGGCTGAAATATCAGGTGCATCCACAGCATAAGGAATCTCTATTTCGGAACGAACGGCACCATAAAACACACGTTGCATTTTTTCGCTTAATGCGGAAATATCATCAGTCATTAAATCCAGAAGTGTTTCGAGCGAAATATCCGTGTTTTCGTATGCCAGTTCAATTAATTTATTAAGCAAACTTTCGGCGGTTTCCCATTCGCTTTCGGCAATTTCCTCTCCGTCGATATCGTACAAGTACGATGGGTTGTAAAAAGTGGATTTGGTAGTTATGGCATTTGCAATTGCCAGTTCATACAAAGGGTTTCCCTTAATACCATGTATCCACGATGCCCCGAAATCGGCTTTATAATCCGGCATTTCCACGGTTTGTATTCTGCCGCCATATCTTCCCGATGCTTCCGGAATTGTAATATTATGACCGGCATCATTAAGTGTTTTGGCTGCTGCCAGTCCTGCTATTCCTGCACCGATAATAATAATATCTTTCTTCTCCTTTGGTGGAGCTACGGGCTTTTTCCTGCAGCAGGGCAGCAGGGCAAAGGCAACCGAAGCCTTTGCCGCCAGTATTATAAAACTTCTTCTTGATGTTTGCTGCATCATGATTCAATTTTATTATTTTACAACAAATTGTTCGCTGATGGTTTTCCCTTCACAAGTAACCGTAACTATATATGTTTCATGTGCCAGATTTGAGACATCAACGGAAATATTGTTTTGTCGTCCGGATATTGTTTCAAAATAAACAATTTTGCCCGAGGAGTTTGTAATAACAAGCTGTTTAACAGGCTGTGTGTTTTGAATGTTTAATACGGTAGTGGCGGGATTTGGAAACAACTTCATGCCAAGACTATTGTTTTCATCAATTGATGTGGTTAGCCAATACACTACGACTTTGTTTGACGGGTCCGATTCACCATTATCATATTGTGCCGTAACATAATACTCATATATTCCGGGATTATCAGGAGAATCGTATTCATATGTTTCGGGAAAAGGCCCTGATATCTTTACATTATCACGGTAAAGATTATAACCAACCAATGTGTTTACATTTCTGCTATCGGCAGTGCTGAGGGACTTGCCCGTTTTAGTACCTGAATTGAGAATTCCGATAAGGTTCCAATTGCCGGCCATTCCCGTGGAAAGCATGGTTTGCCACGAGCCGTTCATAAACAGCATATTGCCGTAGCCGTCAACTGTGTTTGAGCCATCGTCTAATGTAACAGACGATATCCCGCTGGTATCATATGAAAACTCAAAACCAAACCACAGCTCTTGCGTACCGTCAATGTAAATGGAATCCGACAATTCGATTTCATTCCATGTTCCGTAAGTAAGTCCCGAAGTGGTCTGCGAAAGGACTTCATTAGATGCGTTTTCACCTCTCCACACTTTCAGAGTATAATCAACGTGCTCGTCCTCCGGCACAAACCTTATTGATTTAAGATACCTGCCGATATATGGCTCCAACGAATTTTGATCCCAACGGGAAGCAATCATGCCCGTTACATCAGGGCCAAAATCAATACTCACAACAATATTCCCATCATCCCAATGTATCCAGTTTTCAATGGTTGGCATACTCCAGTTAAATTCAATATAATCGGGTTCCAAACAAAAATAATTTAGATTCTGCGGAGGTGGAAATTGCTCTCTGCCGCTGTTTTGTGCAAAACCTGCTGTTGTAAATAATGCTATAATAAAAGTTGTAATAATTGCTTTTTTCATGGTTTTATTTGTTTAATATGTTAATCTTCCTGGTAATAACTCCATTCTTTATAAAATTCAATCGTACAAAATACATCCCTTCCGGAATTCCCGCTAAATCAATTACAATGTGTTTGTTGTTTATAACCCGGTAATTATCAATTGTTTCAATAGCTTTCCCCATAATATTAAGTATTTCAATTTTGGTAATTCTGTCATCGGTTTTCAACAGTTCTACATTTAAAATTGAATTTGCAGGGTTTGGGTATATATTAATGTTATAATTTACACTTCGAATATCTTTAATACCAACACTACAACTGTTTTGAGAAATCCCATAACTTTCCAGCACATCAATAATATCCTGCGTGCTGTTTACAAATATTCCTTGTTCAACAATATTGTGGTCAGGGGCTATAAGTATCACACATGGAAACCAGGATACCTGATAAGTATTGCAGATTGCAGTGCCTCCGCCCTCAACACCGCTAATCGTCGGGTATTCAACACCATATGTTTGATCAAAAACAATGCATTCTGCATCCGTATCACCATAATCGACAGACCAAAAAACCACATCGGCACTATTGCATCCAAAATAGTGGTAAGCTTCGTTCACCATGGGGGCAATTGTTTGGCACGGGCCGCATGTTGTGAAGAAAAAATCAATAAGTACGTATTGACCTCCATCAAGCACTTGAAACAAGTTGTGCTCATGTCCTTCAACATCGGTAGCTGTAAAATCGACTGCAGTGGTTAAAGGTATTTGTGCCGATATTGTGGTAAAGGCAAACATCATTGTTATTAAAATAATTTTTTTCATTTTTTATTGATTTTTTCTTATTTACTAATAAATTAAGCCGGAACCGGATTAATTATCCGGCTCCGGGCAACCAAAATCCTACCTTCGGTTATGTTTTGTTATTATTAAGAACGATATTTTTCAAAGTCCATGTAATTGATTTATAAATTTCATTGTTTTGGTTCTTATCAAACTCACCGGCTTTTTTCCGTACAACCTTATTGAGCGTTTCCAACACAAGACCTTTCAGTTTTTCCGTTTTTTCGTTGCCGGATGAAAATGCATGCAAACTGTCGGCAATCTCTTTGTGTGCTTTTACAATCTTATCCCCTTTTTCATACAGGTATTGGTATCCCATAAAAAGCAATATTCCCAATATTCCATTATGCAGATAATCGAGCTCTTCTTTTTCCAGTACATCAAAATGTTTTAAAAATTCCCAGTAGGGTGCCGGGAAGATTTTCTCGAAAAAACGGTTGTCGAGAAGTTCCGGATTTTGCTGTAAAGAAGAATAAAAAAAGTCGATGTCGTATATGATTTCCTTTGGACTGTATTTTTTACCTGAAGTGTTATGTAAAAATTGTTGCAGCATTGATATATAAAATTAATGCTACAAAGGTGAGAGTCAGTTTTTAAGAAAGGATGAGAAAAAATCCCAAATTGCAATGGGCAAATAGCCTGTTTTTAAGTAGGTAATTTTCGTAGATTAAGGATTAGAAATGTTTTTAGGGAATATTAATAAAGATTTGTTATTCTGCGAACAGATTCCCGCCCCGTTCGGGGCGGGCTGTTTGTCTGTCCGGTTTAATTCTTTTTATAATAGTATGCCCTGCCCTGAGCTGTATTACTTCCTACATCCTTATTATGTGCCCCGACAAGGCTGTAATTTCCACTTATGGAAACAGAGTGGCCGAAAAAATCACTTGTTTCTCCGTCCGAAACCGTTAATCCTGCCTCTTCGGCCCATGAGCTGCCACTGCGATGAAAAATATAGGCTTTTCCCTGAGACGAATTACTTCCTATATCTTTATAATAAGCCCCAACAATGGCATAATCACCATTTATGGAAACAGAGTAGCCGAATTCGTCACCTGCAGTACCATCCGAGGCGGTCAATCCTGCTTCTTCTGTCCACGAGCTGCCACTGCGGTGAAAAATATAAGCTTTTCCCTGCACTGTATTACCTCCTATATCTTTATTATAAGCCCCAACAATGACATAATCAACGTTTATGGAAACAGAGTAGCCGAAATAATCCCCTGCAGTACCGTCCGAAGCGGTTAACCCTGCTTGTTCTGTCCACGAACTGCCATTGCGGTGAAAAATATAGGCTTTACCCTGACCCGTATTGCTTCCTATATCTTTATAATAAGCCCCCACAATAGCATAATCACCGTTTAAGGAAACAGAGTAGCCGAAATAATCATATGCAGTACCGTCCGAAGCGGTTAACCCTGCTTGTTCTGTCCACGAACTGCCGTTGCGGTGAAAAATATAGGCTTTTCCCTGTGATGAATTTTTATTATAAGCCCCCACAATGGCATAATCACCGCTTATGGAAACAGAGTGCCCGAAATAATCACTAGCTGCTCCGTCAGAAGCGGTTAACCCTGCTTGTTCTGTCCACAAACTGCTGTTGCGATAAAAAATATAGGCTTTTCCCTGATAAGAATTGCCTCCAACTTCTTTCGTATATGCCCCAATAATGGAATAATTTCCATCAATAAAAACAGACCAGCCAAAGCGATCATATGCTTCTCCGTCCCATGAAGAAACCCCTTGTGATTCTTTTGCCGTATTGTCGCCCCATCCGCCGTTGGATTTGGAAAGGGAAACCCATTGTGTTCCGTTGTATCCCTCAAAATCTTGTGTGTTACTGTTCCAGCGGATCATACCTGCCTGGGGATTAGATGTGGTGGCATTATTCATTTTTATTATTCCGTTTACTTCAAGTTTTGCACCGGGAGTTGACGTGCCTATGCCCACGCTGTCGGAAGAATTGTAAATATAGTTTCCCGAAACCGTCCAGCCGCCGCCGTTAACCGTTGTGCCGTCGGTCCAGCTTGCGTTTCCCGAAGCATCGGAAACCAGAATTTTTCCGGAGCCCTCGTTACCATCGGTCAGTTTCATGGTTCCCACTATATCCAATGTGGCGTAAGGAGAGTTGGTGCCGATACCTACTTTATTATCGTTTACAAACAGGGTGGCATCGTTGCTCAGGTTTTCTTCCATCATTTCCATCTCGTTTATTTGCACATAATCGTCCGTCGAACCCGCATTATCCGAGATATTTATCCGGTAGTACCTGTAGCGGGTTGTGTTTGAAAAAGTATATTCCTGCCATGCATAGGTAGTCCAACCTTGTCCGGTTTGTGTATCCAATGTGGCCCAACTGCTCCCGTCATTTGAGGCTTCAAAAGTCCAGTTGTTCGGCGAATGGTCGGTGGATGAGGGATGTTCGTAATATATTCTGTACTTTGCAACTCTTTTTTCATTTCCCGCACCGAAATCAAATTGTAAATAGGCCGGCAAACTGTTGTTGTTCAACCACTCGGTAGTGTATTGATTATCAAAAGCCCTTTCGGGATTATAAAATTGATAGTAGGACGAAGCCGATGGCGTGCCTCCCGTGCACACGTCACTGCCATAGGTGCCGTCATGCTTTACGGTTGCCACTTCGAAAATACCCGACGGGGTAGTGGTACCAACCCCTACCCGGTAGGTTGTATCGGCAGCGGTAATTTTGTTGTTGGAAAAAGTCCATTTTTCGGTTCCGCTTTCAATCAGGGTCCATTTGCTGCCGTCATAAAAATAAAAATTGTTTTCATCGGTATCGTAAACAAGAAGTCCTGTTGCAGGTGAAGAGATGGCGTTGCGCTGGCTTGTGGTCATACGCGGGACGAGCATTCCTTTTGAGGTGGAACTCACGTCGAGCATGGCCGATGCGTCGGCTGCGTTTCCGCTGCTGTTTACGGCTACCTGCGAAAAAACGGTTTGTGTAATGAATACCGTTAGAAATAAAATAAAAATCCTTTTCATAGTGCTTTATTTTAATGATTTGTAATTTTTTTCATGGTTTTACATTTAAAATAAATCCGGAACCGGAATAATTATCCGGCTCCGGGCAAATCAAAACTCCTACCTTTTGATTTGATTATTGTTAAGAACGATATTTTTCAGTATCCATGTAATTGATTTGTATATTTCATTGTTTCGGTTCATATCAAACTGTTCGGATTTTTTCAGTGCAACCATATTGAGTGCCTTTAATACCATGCTTTTCATCTTTTCCGTTTTTTCGTTGCCGGACGAAAATGCATGCAAACAGCCTGTAATTTTTTTGTGCGCATCTGCCATTTGATCCCCTTTACCGTACAGATATTGATATGCCATAAACAACAATATTCCCAATACTCCCTGATGAAGATAATCAAGCTCTTCTTCATCCAGTTCATCAAAATGTTTTAAAAATTCCCAGTAGGGTGCCGGGAAGATTTTTTCAAAAAACCTGTTATCGAAAATTTCCTGGTTTTGCTGCAACAAAGAATAAAATAAGGCGATATCGTTCATGATATCTTTTACCTTGTATTTTTCATTTTTGACAGATGTGTTATGTAAAAAATGTTGCAGCATGTTGTAAAGTTTCCGGTACAAAAATGCATGCAAACAGTTATTTGGGGGGAACGGAAAAATCCTAAATTGAATTAGGAAAATTCACCATTTTTAATAGGAAATTTTCGTAAAAAAGGATTAAAAGGTATTTGGAGAATATTTACAGCTTAATTTCCAGGGTAGCCGTAAATCCCTTGCCTTCACGGCTTTCCATGCTGCATTTTCCTCCTATTGTGTTTATCCGCGAGATGATGTTGTCCAGTCCCTGTCCTGTTTTCCGGCTGCGTTTTACCGCTTCGTAATCGAACCCTTTGCCGTTATCGCGGTAGGAAACAAAGAGTGTTTCCCCTTTTTTTACAAAGTCTATTTGAATTTCCGTGGCTTGCGCATGTTTCAAGGTATTGTTTGTCATTTCGGTAAGAACCCTGAACAGGGTAAGTTCCAACACCTCGTTCAATCTTTTATCGAAATTGACGGATTTGATTCGAATCTTAATTTTTCCGGCGGCATTTATTTTGTCGGCAAAAGAGTTCAGTGCCGCCAAAAGCCCGTGACTTTTCAATGCGGCCGGCATAATGTTGTTGGAAATATTCCGTGCATTCTGTATGGCTTCATCCAACAGTTTGTTGCTTTTTTCTATTATTTGCTCTCTTTTCTCGCCCGAAAGGTTTTTTATTTCGTTTATATACAATTTTAATGCTGAAAGCAAAACGCCAAGGCCGTCGTGCAGGTCGGATGAAAACCTGCGGCGTTCATTGTACTCCGTTTTTACAATGGCATTTATCAGTTTCCGTTCGTTTTCCTGTTGCAATTTTCTCTGTTCGGTCTCCTTTTTCAGTTTGTAATTTCTGAACAACACCATTAACAAAACCAAAGCAAGCAACAATATGGTAAGGACAGAGCCGAGTATAATCTTTGTTTTGAAAAAGTTATCGTCGAGCAGCCTGTTTTTTTCGGTAAGAAACCTGATTTGATTTTCTTTTTCCCTGACCTTGTATTTTGCCTCCATATCGGCAATGCGCTTGTCTTTTTCGGCATTGAATATAGAATCGGCGGCAACCCTTCCGGCAACATAATATTCAAGTGCTTTTTTGTAGTTGTTTTGCTTTTGGTATAATGCGGCCAAATCATCACTGGCAAGCATTACAAACCGCATAGTTCCCGTTTTTTCAGCCAGTTCCAAACTCTTTTTCAGATAAAATCCGGCACTGTCGTACTGTTGTGTTTTTACAAAATATTGTCCAAGTAAATAGGTGCTGTTGATCAGGGCATCGAGTGCTTTCAGTTTTTTTGCCAGGCGAAGACCCTTTTTAAAATAATAATACGACGAATCCTGTTTGCCAAGATTTTGCATTACGGTTCCCAAATTGATACAATTGGCCACAAGCTGATAGTCCATGTTTGCCTGTTCGTCAATTTTTATGCTTTTCATGAAATAATGGTATGCACTGTCGTAAATCTGCATTTCGGAATAAACGGAACCGAGGTTTGTCAATGCCTGACCTATGGAATAAAGGTCGCCTGATTTTTTTGAATAATCTAATGCTTTATACTGGTATTCAAGTGCTTTTTTATAATTATGCAGGTCTTTGTAGGTGGCACCCAAATTGCTTATAATGGTTGTAATAATCTCAGGTGCATGAATTTTTTCGGCAAGTGAAAGTGCCGACAGATAATGTGAAACGGCCTTGTCGTATTCTCCGAGATGATAATGGACATTCCCCAGATTGGTAAGTACGGCTAAAAACCGTCTTTTATAAAACCGGCTGCTGCTGTCCTGTTTCATCAATTCGGTTCCTTTCTCCTTTGCTTTTTGCAAATAACTTTGTGCAGTATAATAATCGCCTTTTACAATATAACATACACCGAGGGTATTCAAAGCATTTAATGTGTAGAGAGTGTTGTTTGTTTTCTCCGCCGCATCCAAAGCCAATCCGGCATAATACACAGCAGTATCGATATCGGTGTACATGTAATTCCATGACAAATCGAGGGCGGCTTTACAGTAATTGGTGTCGGGAAGCCGGTCAGCCAAAATATTTTTCAGGCTGTCGTTATTTTGCGAACGGATTGCGTTTGAAAACAAAAACAAAACAACCAACGGAAACACAAAACGAAATGCAACGGTTTTAATTATCATGTGTAAACGTAAGTTAATCAAGTGTTATCAGGTTATGTTTCAAGGCGTAAATCAACAGGCTCACAATGTTTTTGGAACCGGTTTTGGTAATCAGATTGTTTTTGTGGGTATCTACCGTACGGATGCTGATAAAGAGTTTGTCGGCAATTTCGGCATTGGTATATCCTTTGCTTATGAGTTCAAGCACCTCTTTCTCGCGTTTGGTAAGGGATACTTCGTCGTCGTTGTCCGACATATATTTTCTTGTAAAAAACGGCAACAACTCCGGTGAAAAATAGTTTTTTCCCTGATGAACCGCTTTAATGGCATTAATCAGCATGGATTTGTCCACATTTTTTAAAAGAAAGCCTTTGGCTCCCGCCGCAATTATCTGATGAAGAAACTCCTCCTCGCCAAATGTTGACAGCACCAGTATTTTCAGGTCAGGATTGATTTTCAGGGCTTTTTCGGTGGTTTCTATTCCGTTCATTCCGCCCATTTTAATGTCCATCAGCACCACGTCGAAGTTCACCTTTCCGAGCAGTATCAGAAATTCTTCACCGCTTGATGCTTCTGCCGCCACCTCGATTTCGGGGCTTGATTCGAATGCCAGTTTCAACCCGTCGCGAAAAAGTTCGTGGTCGTCAACCAAAACAACTTTTATGGGATTTGCCGTTTGCATCGGATTTTTTTGCTAAAATATGAAAAAAGATAATTCGATCAATCCGTTTAATCCGATGACAAAAAAATCATCGGATTACGCGGATTACCCGAATTAAATCCCGTCTGCGGCGGGATTTATTTCATTTTATCAGCAGGATTAAAATTTTTTCGGGTTTATTCACAATGCCAAAGTATGGTGAGTTAATTTTAAACGGGTACAGAATATAGATCGCAAAGAGCGTAAAAATGATAATTATAGTGCTTTTGGATATATTGAAGTTGTTTAAAGTTAATGTGATGACAATGAGTATAAAATGTTTAGACTTTAAACAAGTTTAAATTTTTTACTCCACTGTCATTTTTTTTGTAATGAAGCTTTTTCCCGTTTTCAAATGATAATAATAAACTCCGGGTGAGAGCCGGAACCTCGAAGCGGAAA
>JALVZH010000186.1 GCA_027022105.1 Bacteroidales bacterium
CACTCTCGTCGAGGGTATAAGGCATTCCGTCTTTATAATAAACGGGGAACGGCTCGCCCCAATACCGCTGTCGGCTGAAAATGGCATCGCGAAGTCTGTAATTAACCTCTCCCTTTCCTATGCCCGTTTCTTCAAGTTTTTTAATAACGGCCGTAATGGCTTCTTTAACCTCCATTCCGTTCAAAAAGCCGGAATTAATCATAATACCCTCTTTGGAATCGTAGGAGGTTTCCCACTTTGAAGGCTCTTTCGGTGTTTCACCGGGTTTTGAAACCACCTGAATAATAGGTAGTTTGAATTTTTTTGCAAAGGCAAAGTCGCGGCTGTCGTGAGCCGGAACAGCCATAATGGCTCCGGTTCCGTATCCCGACAATACATAATCGGCCGTCCAGACGGGAATCAAGGTTTCGGTAAGCGGGTTTACGGCATAAGCACCTGTAAAAACACCGGTGACCTTTTTAACCTCTGTCATTCTCTCGCGTTCCGAACGGTTTTTGGCCCATTCCACATAATTTTCCACCTCTTCTTTCCGTTCGGGTGCTGTAATTTTTTCAACCAGTTCATGTTCGGGAGCCAAAACCATGAATGTTGCCCCAAAAAGCGTGTCGGGCCGGGTGGTAAACACCTCAATGGTTCCTTTGTCTTTATTTTCGCCCACCAGCGAAAAATGCACCGTTGCCCCTTCGCTTCTTCCTATCCAGTTTCGTTGCATCTCTTTCAGCGAGTCGGGCCAGTCCACTTTTTCCAGTCCGTCGAGCAGGCGCTGCGCATAAGCCGTAATACGCAGCAGCCATTGTTTCATCTTTTTCCGTTCAACGGGATGACCGCCCCGTTCCGAAAGCCCGTCTTTCACCTCATCGTTGGCAAGCACCGTACCCAAAGCCGGACACCAGTTGACCATGGTATCGGAAAGATAAGCAAGCCGGTAATTCATCAGTACTTCCTGCTGCTCTTTTTCCGTCATTTTGTTCCACTGCTCTGCCGTAAAAATTACGGTATCCAAATGTGCCGCATGTACATTTTTGTTGCCCTCTTTTTCGAATATTGATATCAGGGTTTCAATGGGTTCTGCTTTGTCGGTATCTTTATTGTACCACGAGTGAAACAGTTTGATAAATGTCCACTGTGTCCATTTGTAATATTTCGGGTCGCTGGTGCGTACCTCTCTGTCCCAGTCGAAAGAAAAGCCTATTTGATCGAGCTGGCGGCGGTAACGCTGAATATTTTTTTCCGTTGTAACAGCCGGGTGGGTACCCGTTTGAATGGCATACTGCTCTGCCGGCAATCCGAAAGCATCGTAACCCATGGGATGCAAAACATTGTATCCGTGGTGTCTTTTGTACCGGGCATAAATATCCGAGGCAATGTAGCCCAACGGATGGCCCACATGCAATCCCGCACCCGAAGGATAAGGAAACATGTCGAGCACGTAATATTTTGGTTTTGAATAATCTATATCAACCTTAAAGGTTTTGTTTTTGCTCCAGTATTCTTGCCACTTTTTTTCTATTTCGCGATGATTGTAGGCCATTTTTCTTAAAATTTTTTAAGCTGCGAAATTACATTAATTATTTGTTTGTAAAAACCCGATTGTACAGGTCGGGAGGAATGACCAATTTTTATAAATAATTTGTTATTTATTAATTATTTTTTACTTTTGTATGGCAGAAACTACATTATTCTTAATAATTGAAATTAAAACAACAAAATAAATTTTAATTTAGATGCAAGATTATAATAATCGGATAATTTCCATCTTGATACAATTATATATATTGCTTGTATTCAGGCATATATCCCCCCTCCACTCGTAAACAAATTTTAAATAATAAGTATATTTTTTATATAGGTAAAAACAAGTTTGATTAACTATGAGGTTGTTTTAAAAATCTTAAGTTTTCAAAACAACCGATATGAATAAACCGAAATGAATAGATTAATTTTATTTTCTAACCAATAATAAATATTTATCATGGAAAAATTAAAATCAATAGTAACAATGATATTAGGTGTTGTTCTTCTTTTTGGCTGTTCAAAACAACCCATAAAATTAGATAAAGAAAGTCAAAACAATGATAATGTCAACACAAAAAGTTCAACAACTTATATTCATCTGGGTAAAATAATCAATGAAAACTTGATTGACTTTAATAGTCCCACACTTAGCCTTGTATATGGTACAACCGATAATGAAAATGAAGTATTCGTTTTTTATAACGATGATGAGTTAATCTCATGGGCAGAAAAAGACGAAAGCAGACACTTTATTATTAGTACAATAAATAATATAGAAAAAGCACTTGATATGGCTAAAAAGATGGGAGAATTTGAACGAGCACAAAAATACGGAGATGTATCCGATGAATACAAAGAGTATTTAAAATCATTAATGAATAGCAATGGAGGACGAGAGATTAATGGCCCAACAAATTTGTTTGAAAATAATAATTATTTAGGCGATAGTGAATTTGTAGGTGTACCACGTTGGTCTCTTGGAAGTTTTAATAACAAAACCAGTTCTCTGCAATATGTTGCCACTGGTACTACTTTATTTGATAAAAAGTGGTGGGGTGGTGCAAGGGTATATTTTGCAACTTTATATTATGGTCAATATCCAAACTTATCATTAATGAATTTTGACAACAAAACATCTTCCGTTTGGATTTGGTAAAAAGTAATTTATTTCCTCTGCTCAATCTAACTTGAGCAGAGGAATTAAAAATTTATATCATGAAAGAAGCACTAACGATTTTGATATTTCTTTTGAATATTACAGGAACATCTTTTGCACAAAAATGGAAAACTAAAGTACTACCCATTTGTCAGACCAAAAGTATGCTATTCTTAGTTGAATTTTTATTATTATTTGTGTTGTTAAAACTGTTCATTTCGGGAAAAAACCCTGCAGGGTTTTTTCCCGAAATGA
>JALVZH010000187.1:0-2100 GCA_027022105.1 Bacteroidales bacterium
CATTGGATTTTTACACTGTACGTTCCGAGCTAACCGATTCGTTTTACATTCCGGCACCGGTGAAATCTTTTATTTACGGCGTTACGAATAAACCGGCTGCGGTTTTAATTAACACCTACGACAGATTGTCCGCAAAACCTTATTCAAGAATCAGGTACTACCAAGCGCCCAACTCGGAAGGTTTTATTGACGGCTTTTTCAATATTTATCCGGCAAAAAAATTTAACCTTTATGGCGGGTTTCAAAACTCTTCGGTCGAGTCGTATTACTCGAACAGTGAATTCGGTTTGTGGAACGCAACGTTAAAAGCCCGTTACCTTTTTAATAATACATTCAATTTCATTTTTTCTTACAATTACTCGCACAGCAGAATTGGTTTAAACGGCGGAGTTGATTACACCGGACTTTTGGCAAAATATCCGGCGCAGGAAGCCGAAAGAATTTTGTACTCGCCATTCGAAGCACCGGTAGTTTACGGAGACCGCTACAGAAAGAATACGAAGCACCTCTTGAATTTCAAAGTGTTGATGAGATTAGGCAAAAACAGCGTTGCAAGGTTAAATGCTTTTTACAATACCAATCTCAATGAATACCGCCAAGATGAGAAAACTCCACAACGTATTATGGAAAACGACAGGAGTAAATTTTACGGCGTTAATTTGGTTTTCCCTTTCAGTCTCGGATTTACTGATTTTTCTTTCCGAAGCACAATTACAAACACGAATTTGAATTTGAACTCTTTGGGATTGCAAAAAAATATTTTTGCTTACTCGTTTGCCGGAGATGCGGTTGTAAAATTTAACCGCTTGCTAAATGCAGAGGCGTTCGCAAAATATTTAAATTACAATTCCGATGCTTCTTTCGGTTTTGGCGGACAGTTGAATTTTCAGCCTTTTAAAAAGGTTTTTATTTCCGGCGGAATTTCCTGGTACTCACTGAACAAAAACATTGAGGAATTTGTTTTAACTACAATTAATTCTCCCGGCACACAGAATGTTAGCTCGGTGTTTGTTAGCTTGGGAGTGAATAATAATTACGGCAAGCTGGAGCTGAGAGCTTTTCAAAGTAATTTTGATTCTTTTGAAGAATGGGTAGAAAACACTTCTGCGAAAACATCAAAATTAGAAGACAAATATCTACTCTACTATCATAGTAGGAAAACTTCAGGTGTTAATCTCAATGCGAATTTAAAGTTCTACAAATTTCTTTTGCAGGCAAATTTGTCGTACTATTTCAAAGACGAAAAATCCCTTTGGGCAATACCGCGCTTTTCTGCCTTTGGCGGGATTTATTATGTGGACACTTTATTCAACGGTAACCTGCATTTGAAAACGGGAGTGAACTTTTATTCAAACGGTGCGCAGGCTTACAGGCAATATGAGTTCAGATTTGACAGGGCTGTTTATTACAAACTATCCGGTAGCAATGGTAATGTCGTCGAGCCGTTGAACCCCAATAATATTGGAGGGAATTGGGATTTGGATTTGTTCCTTGCCGGGACAATTCAAGAAAGGGCAACACTTTACGTTACGCTTCAAAATGTTTTCGACAACCAATATTTCATTGTGCCTTATTACCCGATGCCCGGAATCACTTTCAGGTTCGGAATAGCTTGGGAGTTTTACAATTAGGGATATTTTCCTGGGAATAATGCAGAAAAGAAAAAAGAAGAAATGTTTAACGATAGACGCAAGACGTTTGACCGAATGAGTGAAAAAGTTGATGACATATTGCATTGAGAAAACGATCACATAAATTTTGGAAAGTTATCGTTCAAAATACCGACTTATCTTTAGTGTGGAAAATTCAGGTAGATGAGCTCGTTAGGAATAAAGAAAATAATATAGAAAATCAACTAAGAAATATTTTTTTATATGTCTCGCTTTTTAGCATTTCCTTGGCATTGCCTTCAAGAGCTATTTTGCCCAGGCGCAACACATAGGCACGATGCGCTATTTTTAGAGCTTCTCTTACTTTCTGTTCGACGATTAAGATGGACAGACCATATTTTTGATTCAGTTGTTTGATCAAAGAAAAAGATTCTTTAACCATGCCCGGCGCCAGCCCCAATGAAGGTTCGTCCATCAACAGCAATTTAGG
>JALVZH010000187.1:2110-2902 GCA_027022105.1 Bacteroidales bacterium
GATTAAAGCCATACCGAAGGCGAGAATTTGTTGCTGCCCGCCGCTAAGTTTTCCGGCGGATTGCTTTTTTCTTTCTTTCAGAATGGGAAAAGTGGCAAAGACATCTTTAAGACGTTGATTGATTACTTTCTTATCATTTAAAATAAAAGAAGCTATTTCCAGATTTTCTTCCACGGTTAATTCATCAAAAACCTGGCTGCCCTGAGGGATCATGGAAATGCCTTTCCGCACATTCTCACTGGCCGAAGGATTGAGCTTTTGATTCTCAAAAAGAATGTCTCCCGACCAGGCCGGAAGAAGTCCGATAATCGATTTTAGCAAAGTTGACTTACCGGCGCCGTTATGACCAATTATGGCCACAATCTCTCCTTTATTAACATGCATGGAGAGGTCATCAATGATCAGTTTTTTCCCGTATCCGGTTTTCAGATGTTGAACTTTAAGCATTTCTAATCCAAATAAGCTTCAATGATTTCTTCCCGTTGTAAAACATCATCGGGCATGCCTTCGGCAATCTTTCTGCCCTCATCCATAACCACCAACCAATCACAAATTTGCCGAACCACTTCGATATTATGTTCGATTAAAAGAATTCTTTTACCTTGAGCGCTTAATTCCTGCAAAAGTTTCAGAATATGATCGATCATGCCGGGATTAATTCCGGCCACCGGCTCATCCAATAAAAGATAGTCGGCCTCCGTAGCCAGAGCGCAACCCAAAGAAAGTAACTTTTGCTGCCCGTAAGAAAGGGCTTCGGCCAGATCGTTTTGTTTTTCTTGCAGACCAATAAAT
>JALVZH010000188.1:0-2077 GCA_027022105.1 Bacteroidales bacterium
ATTTAAATTCTGCCGATCAGCCATTCGGTTCAAACCGGCTCTTTTTGATTCATTTGATATTCTTCATAAGCCATTTTAGTATCTTTGTAAATTTGAATCAAGACCCGTTTAAAAACAAATTCCAATTTCGGATCGATTTTCGGATTAAAAGTAAGCAACTTCTGCCACAACATATTTTCCGCTTCGGCCTCATCATTCGGTTGAGCAAAAATAACGGAAAAAACAATTTCATCCAATGACCAGACAACATACTTCTGTCCGTCAACTTCTATTTGATAGGCCTTCGGCCCCTGACAAGAACAACCCATTTCAATTTCCTTTCTTTTATTTAAATTTTATGTTTTTTCAATTTTTTATTTTTACTTTAAAGCCCTTTGCCAAACATTTTTGTTCAAATAGTCAGATAGATAAAATAAAAACCTCCGATTAAAACCAGAACTCCCGATATTTTACGAATGATATCGGTTGTGCGTGTTTTTGATCCCCAAATAAGATATTTTCTAACCAACTCCGTTGCTGTTCCGGCGGCAACAATTACGGAACACTGCCCCGCTCCAAAAGCGATAACCAAGAGCATTGCTTTCAAAAGGCTGCTTTGACTCATTTGAAAGACAATCCCTAAAACAGGTGCCATGTAAGCAAAAGTACAAGGCCCCAACCCGAACCCGAATACAAACCCCAAAATTAGTGCACCGATTAGTCCTCCTTTGGGTGAGAAAATAGGGCTGTTCCAATTGAAATGAACAACATCCAACAGATAAAGCGCCACAATTATAAAAAGAACGGCAACCAAATAATTTCCCCAAGCACCCAAATCACCCATTAAACGTCCCATGGATGAAGTGACAAAACCGATTAGGGCTATTGATATTAAAATACCAAAAGCAAAGGTTAGTGATAAAACAAAGGCGCGTTTCGTATGCACTTTTTCGGAAGATCGTTCCTGCGTCGTAATGTAACCGATAATGAGCGGAATGCTGGAGAGATGGCAGGGGCTGAATAAGATACTGATGACTCCCCAGGAAAGGCTTGCCAAAAGAGCTAAAGCAAAATTACCATGGAGCACATTGCCCAATATGTTAAAAATCTCAGTCATTTTTATCCGATGAATTTCGGTTAATTATTGATAATCCTTTTCGGGCAAGCAGTCGGTCGATTTCATATTCCGGGAAGAAACCTTCGTGACGATAAAATTCATGCCCGCTACGATCCAAAAAAATTTGTGTTGGGATAACCCGAATGCCGAAAATTTTGGCGAATTTCTTTTGGTTTGGTTTCCAAACATCATAAAAAATAACTTGCAATTGATTCCCATATTTTTGTTCAAGACGGTGCATTACGGGTTGCATTTTTTTGCAAGGTACGCAATTCACAGAACCGAGTTCGATAAAGGTAACCTTTGCATTGGAGTTGTAAATTGGTGCCGCGGTCGATTGCTTTTGTGTATTGCTGTTTTGTTTACATTCGAATAAAAGCAGGAGGCTTACGGCAAATACTAACAAGGCCGATATTTTAATTTTTTTCATGCGCACCTCTCACCAATGAATCACCCGAATCAAAAGATTATGATTTATTATTTTCATTTTCGCAGGCAACGGCAACGGTTTTGCCTTTCCCTGCAAACGAAAGTCGTTTTCGAAAATATAATGCAACATTAACCAAACTGATCAGAACCGGAACTTCCACAAGCGGACCGATGACCGTGGCAAAGGCGGTGGCCGAGTTAACGCCGAAAACAGCTACGGCTACGGCAATCGCCAGTTCGAAATCGTTGCTACCGGCCGTAAAGGCTGCGGTCGTTGCTTGCTGATACGAAGCTCCGATCCGTTTGGCCGCGAAAAATGTAATGAAGAACATGATAGCGAAGTAAAAGGTGTACGGTATGGCCACACGCAGCACATCTACGGGTAATTCAATGATTTTTTCTCCTTTTAAAGAGAACATCACAAAAATGGTAAAGAGCAAAGCCACCGGTGTTAAATAAGAAACTTTGGGAATGTATTTTTTGAAATACCAATCATCGCCTTTGCTTTTGCGCAAGATGAAATTCGAGACCAATCCGGCAAAAAAAGGAATG
>JALVZH010000188.1:2087-2895 GCA_027022105.1 Bacteroidales bacterium
GAAATGGAAACTTTTACAATCGTGCCGCTCAAGCCGAACACCGTAGGCAGTAAAGTAATGAAGATATAGGCGTAAACCGAATAGAAAAAGACCTGGAACAGGGCGTTAAAAGCGACTAACCCGGCGGCTAATTCCGAATCGCCATCCGCCAAATCATTCCAAACCAAAACCATGGCGATGCAGCGCGCCAATCCTACCAAAATAACGCCGACCATCATGGCCGGTTTATCCGGTAAAAATAGAATGGCTAGAAAAAACATAACCAACGGGCCGACAATCCAATTTTGTACGAGAGAAAGCGCAAGAAAGCGTAAATTTTTAAACACCGTCGGCAGTTTTTCATAACGTACTTTGGCGAGTGGCGGGTACATCATTAAAATTAAACCGATGGCAATGGGAATATTGGTTGTGCCTGTTTTAAATTGATTCCAGAATTGGGCCATGCCGGGCACAAGATAGCCCACCAGCACGCCTAAAAACATGGTCAGAAAAATCCACAAAGTTAAATAGCGATCAAAAAACGATAAACGACGTGAAACGGATGCCATGATTCAATTTTCCTTTCTTTTACAGACTTCCGAAAATGAGACCGGCCACAACGGAAAAGCTGCAAATCAGGACAATGTATGTCAGCGCTTGCTTTTTGCCCAACAGTTGAAACAACACAATCATGCTGGGAATGCTCAAGGAATTGCCGGTCAGAAAAAGCGTTAGAGCCGGGCCTTTGGCCATGCCCATTTTCATCAAGGTCTGGATGATCGGCACTTCGGTTAAAGTCGCAAAATACATCAGCGCGCCGGAAACCGAG
>JALVZH010000189.1 GCA_027022105.1 Bacteroidales bacterium
GGCAGCCATTGTGAATGAAACCTCGGTACATCCACCGCTTGTTGCATATTCATACCAAATTCATAAACATTTAAAAATACCTGTGCAACGGTTGTAATAATAGTTGATCCGCCCGGTGAGCCCAAAAGCATAAATAATTTTCCCTCTTTTTCCACTATGGTAGGAGTCATAGAACTGAGCATTCTTTTGCCCGGCTCTATGGAGTTTGCCTCTGCTCCTATCAGCCCGAACTGATTAGGGACGCCCGGTTTGGAACTGAAATCATCCATTTCGTTGTTCAGGAAAAACCCGCCGCCGGATACAAATACTTTTGAGCCGTAAGCACCGTTTAAAGTGGTGGTTACAGCCACAGCGTTTCCATAAGAATCAACAATGGAATAGTGCGTTGTTTCCATACTTTCATAGCCTGTTATCGTTCCGTGTTTCACCATAGACGAAGGTGTGGCTTTAAAAGTTGTATAATCTTTCATGCGGCGCCGGGCATATTCATCCGATATGAGCGTATCAACAGGTATCCTGACAAAATCGGGATCACCGAGAAAAAATGCCCTGTCGGCAAAAGCACGTCTTTCGGCTTCGGTAAGTAATTGAATATATTCCGCACTGTTATGTCCGGGTCTCTTTATATTATAGGGTTCAACGGCGTTAAGAATTTCAGCAAGGCAAATTCCCCCGCTGGAGGGTGGAGGCATGGATATTATTTTACAGTTCCTGTAACCGAAGACCACAGGTTTTCTCCATTTGGCCTCATAATGTACCAAATCTTCAAGTGTAATAATTCCTCCTGCCTCTTTTACCGTATTTACCAATAATTCTGCTGTTTCCCCTTTATAAAAACCATCTCTGCCCTCTTTTCTAATCCGCTCGAATGTTTGCACCAACTCCGGTACCTTCAAAGTATCTCCGGCTTTCCACTCACGATCGAACAAAATGGTCTTTTTATTGGCCATTCTGAAATATTTTCTGTAATGATTAAACCGTTTTGCCTGCTTTTCGGTAACGATTATTCCCTTGCGTGCCAGATTAATTGCGGGTTGGATGAGCGAGTCGAAAGGAAGCGTTCCGAACTTTTCGTAAACAGCAAATAAACCGGCAACCGTTCCCGGTACACCGATGGCCATACCCCCCAGCGTACTTTTTCCCGGAATGATGTTTCCTTCTCCATCAAGATACATATCACGGGTAGCTGCTGCAGGTGCTTTTTCACGGTAATCGAGTGCACCATATTCACCGTCAGCGGTACGGTACACCAAAAATCCGCCGCCTCCCACATTTCCCGCAAAAGGATAGGAAACGGTAAGTGCCAAATCGGTGGCAATCATGGCATCAAAAGCATTTCCTCCTTTTTTCATTATTTCCACACCGATTTTTGAGGCTTCGGCACGTGCACTCACCACCATTGCTTTCGAAGCATGATATGCCTTTTTAACAATCGGTTTTTTGTTACCTGTGCCGTTATTACATCCTGTAAATAAAATTAGAAACGATAAAGCACAATAGTAGAGATGTTTCCCGAACATAAAATTAGGTTTAAAATTATCGGTGGTAAAATTAGAAAATAAAAGACAAAAAACCCCTCACAAAATGCAAGGGGTTTTTCATTATGAAGAATTAAAAAAATCTATGTTTTAAATGTCAAGTCGCAAACGGGCGAAGATAAACCTTCCGCCAAAACCGAACTGTTGCGAACGACGTGACCAGATAAACCTTCCGGAGCTCTGATTTTCGGGAATGTTTTCATCCGGATAAATATCAAAGAGGTTATTGGCACCTACAGTAATATTTGCTTTGTTTGTTAGATTAAACCCAACGGAGAGGTCTGTAATAACTTTCGGACTGAATACCTGCTGACGTTCGGGGATATTATTGGCTTCGGTTACCGAACCAAAGTAAACATTCCTCAGGAAAATGTTCCATTTTTTATAAGTAAACAGGTTGCTCAGATTAATTTTTGTATGCGGAACCGCTTTCTCGAGGAAAATCTGTGCGCGTTCGTCGAAATAGACATCCAGCTGACCGGATTCTTCAAGGATTGGTGAAGCATGGATATCTCCCACTCGTACTGTTTTAGAGAAGGTTCCCGACAAAGTGTTAACCAATGTCGTATGAGGGCCAAGGTTCAGATTGTTTTCCAAAACAATATCCAGGCCCTGCGAACGGGTATCAATGGCATTGGCAAAGAACGCGGCTTTTGTGGCACCGGCCATGCTAAATAATTTTTCCAGTTCGGGAGTTGTAGGCTTAAACTGTCCTGTCAATACAATCCTGTTTTGAATGGCAATGACATACGCATCTGCCGTAATTTTCAAAAATGCAGCAGGAATCTTTGCCGTTATACCGATACTTGCACTTTGCGAAGTTTCCTGTTTTAATTTCGGAATACCGAGAATATCAGCCACCTTACTATCATTTGAGAAAAGTCCGACTTCTTCGGGAATTCCCACATCATTAAATAATGTCGAAGTGGAATTGAAATAAATCTGTTGCAATGAGGGTGCCCTGAAACCGGTATTTACCGAAGCGCGAATGTTAAAGTTATCGGCCACTTTAAAACGGGTTGCGAGTTTACCGTTCAATGTCGAACCGAAGTCGCTGTAGTTTTCATAGCGCAATGCTCCGTCCAAAAGGAATCTCTCGGAGAAATTGGCTTCCACATCTACGTAACCGCCAACGTTGTTTCTGTATTTCGACAATTCGTTTTCGGGCCGGAAACCGGGAAATACCTGAACGCCACCCGGTCGGGATCTGCCGAAGAAATCGGTGGGTGCTACCTGATAAGGTGATTTAATAACCAGACCGAGGGTATCATACGTAGCATAAGAACCTTCAGCTCCGGCAAAAATCTGATAATGCTCGTTTCTGTACTCGGCACCCCAGGCAATGTTCAATCCGGCCATCACGTCTGCATATCTTTTACTTACATCAAGGTTAACGGTATTTTGAGAAAACTCAAAACCACCCGAATTGTAACTTGTTTTGGACGCGTTTTGCAGAGAAGCATTCAACGAATGGGTTACGGTGTACATCATTCTGTTGCCGCCATATGTATTGCTAAAGTCAACATCCCATCCTTTAATGGTACCTCTGATACCCATTGAGAGGGACTTATCAAGTATATCGGTTTCAATATGAGGCAAAAAGCCGTTGATATAAATAGGTGTATAGGTACGGTTTTGATTGGGTAAACGGTAAAAGCCAGCAGCATCACCATGACGGTAACTGGTACCGCCAAATGCATAAAATTCGGTACCGTTTTTATCCAACGGGAGTTCCATATTGGCAAAGAATTTTCCACCCCTGAGGGCTGACTGACCTACCCGCATAATATAGTCATGACGGGTTTGTCCTCTTTCTGCCAGTTCGGCTTCCGTGTAGTCAATAATATTTCCTTCGTCATCGGTTAAAGCAGCACGAACGTCATCCAGCGAAGTAGCTGCTGCGATGGCATCTTTTGTGGACTGGTCGAATACGGAGGTCATCTGTGCATACTTCTGAATGTCAGAAAGAGACAGTTTTGAGATATCAGCTCCGTCGTTGTATGCCTGCCATTCAATAACATTGTATCCGTGGAAAATGGAACCTGTATAGGTACCCATCCTGTTGTAGTAGTCCCTGTAATTAAACTCACCTGTAAAGTTGATAAAGCCACCATTTTTTCCAAGGCCAATACCATAATTAACACCGAGATTGGTCATGGGGCCGTCTATTCCGCCTTCCAGTGCATTACTGTTTTTAGAAGCGTAAGCGCCCGAAGTCAGATTAACGGAAAGCTGGTTTATATTCTTTTTAAGAATTACATTGATAACACCTGCAATAGCATCGGAACCATATTGTGCTGCCGCACCGTCACGCAAAACCTGAATACTCTGAATGGCAGAGGCGGGAAGGGTATTCATATCGGTCCCAACATTACCGCGTCCAAAAGTTCCGTTTACATTAATCAGTGAAGAGGGATGTCTTCTTTTGCCGTTTACCAAAACCAAAACCTGATCTGGTCCCAGTCCGCGTAATGAAGCGGGGTCAACCTCATCGGTACCGTCGGAAATGGTTTGCGTGTTTGATGTAAACGAGGGTACCTGATAGTTCATCATTTGATTCAGGTCGGTTTGTGCCGCTACCGATGTAATGGTTTTTACATCCAGCACATCAACAGGCACAGGTGTTTCAATGGCTGTCCGACCCCCAAAACGAGTACCCGTTACAATCACTTCATTTAAGGAAACTCCCGATTCCAAAGTAACATTGATAACCTTTTGGTCTTCCACGGTTATCTCCTTGGAATCATAACCAATATATGAAAAACGCAAAACATCACCCTTTTTACACTTAATGGAGTAATGTCCGTCCACATCGGTTACGGTTCCCTGGGTAGTACCCTTAATTACAATTGATACGCCGGGTAGTGTTTGCCCTTCGTCATTGTTAACCGTTCCGGTAACTGTAACTGTTTGAGCTACCAGAGATCCTGCCATAAAAAACAGCAGTACGAATAGGTAAAGATTCTTTTTCATAATAAAAATTTTAAATTAGTATTTAATTACGTAATTGCAAATATAGAAATTATTTTAAATATTTGTTATTTAATAACATTAGAAGCATCGATTTATACTTGGAATTCCGAATTAAGAATTATTTATTCTTTGATATTCAATGCCTTATAAAATATGAAAAAATTTAGTCTTAAGTAAAGGGAATTATTATGTACTTTAAGCCTTAAAAGTTATTATCATTTTCTCTAAACAAAGTACTGGTAAAATGTTAAAACAATATACCAATAAGGTATTGAAATGGTGAATAGTTATTTGGTTTCAGCCAATTTATTCAACTCCTTCACTTTTTTTTCAATTTTCAATCCTACCGCCTCTATTCTGTTTTTGTATTTATCTGTGTTTTCGTTTAGCCTTTTATATATCAGAGTAAAATGCTCAATCCTCAAGTTACTATAATCCATTAACGTTTGTAAAAATACCTTCGTATTTTCAAGCAAACCGTCTAACTCCTGCAGGTTTTTAATTAGCTCTTTGTTGGTCTTCCACAAAGCAATACTTTTTTTCAATTCATTTTTTACATAAGAAGTATCTTTTGTTTTAGCTGATTGAAAAACTTTTACAGATTTCTGCTCGTTCTTAAAAAAAAGATCTAAACTTTGAATAATCAATTGAGTATTTTTATCAGGCTCCTGCTTTGAGAAATCGCCCATTAGAAACGCAATGAACGCTATGGCAATCAAAAAGGCTACCATGGAAAGTACACCAACTTTTACAGCTTTCCATGCAGAATAAAACTCCCCGCCGTTTTCTTTGTGGGCTTTTAGTGCTTTCCCTTGTGTTTTTTCCACAACATAGTATATAATCAGACTATAGATAGCAGGAAAAATAGAGTTCGGTATTTTATCTATTACATTTTCCGGTAATATAATTATCCCGATTAATATCAGGATAGTAAAAGCAATCCCATAAAATAAAGCATGTTTTGCATAAGTTTCCTGATTAAGATTCAAATAATTTCGTCTCATCAAAATCCCGGCTGCAAGTAATCCTCCAAAAAATGTTGTTATAGCAATAGCTTTTTGAGAGTAAAATTTCGTTTGTTCATCCGTATTTACTCCTGTTTTCGTGTTTTCATAATTCATTTTCACAAAAGATTAATCTGATTTTGCAAAGGAAAATGTAAAAATACAATTTTTTACAAAAAACAAATTGAACCATACTGAAGTTGTTTAAAGTTAATGTGATGACAATGAGTATAAAATATTGAGACTTTAAACAAGTTTATCATTAAATTTATATATTATAATACCTAAAGTTTATTCAAACCCCTTTTTAACAATCTTATGTTGATTAAAACCTCCACCTTATATATATTGCGAACAGGTGAAATATATTTTTGTATTAAAATCAAAAACTTGAAATATCGCGGGATAGCATAAGTGGAGAATACACAATAATGAAAATATTTAAGTTCAAATTTACCCTTTGGGCAATCATTTTTTTCGG
Organism: Bacteroidales bacterium; assembly: GCA_027022105.1. Classification (GTDB taxonomy): domain Bacteria; phylum Bacteroidota; class Bacteroidia; order Bacteroidales; family F082; genus Sulfidibacterium. Next base: position 5,997 of record JALVZH010000189.1, read on the forward strand.
ATCGTTTCTTTTTTATCCGGCGATTATTTTTGCCCAACCGGGTGTAGTAACTCAACCGCACGACACGGCTATTTGCGTTGAATCTTCGGCACATTTCGACATTATTGCCGTTAATACATCTGCTTATCAGTGGCAGGAAAACGACGGTGTGGGCTGGTACGACCTGACAGCCGGAATCACCTATGTTTCCGGGCAATTCACTCCTCATCTTCAGATTATTGATGCCAATCTCGGACTTAACGGTTATAAATACCGCTGTGTGGTTACCGACGGAATGGGAAATTACGACACTTCCGATTTTGCCACACTCGGAGTTTTTGAACCGCCTGTCATAACACAAGACCCTGTTGACCAGACTGTCTGTAAAAACGACATAGCCCTTTTTTCAACGGAAGCCGTAAACGGAACCTCCTATCAATGGCAGGAAAATACCGGCATCGGCTGGCTCGATTTGGTTGACAACTCCTTTTATACGGGAACACAAACTCCCGATTTGAGTGTTTACACCACCACAGGAATGGACGGTTTTCATTACAGGTGTGTTATTCAGCATGTGAGTTGCCCCGATACGACAGAGAGCGCAACCTTGTATGTCAGTCCTACACCTGTTATTTATACGGTGACGGGAGGAGGCAACTATTGCGAAGGAGGAAACGGTGTGGAGGTGGGTCTCAGCGGTTCGGAAATAGGAATATCTTACAACCTTGAGTTGGACAGTGTTCAAACAGGAGTTGTTGTAGAAGGTACCGGTTCGGCAATTTCGTTCGGTGAACAATCACAACCCGGAATTTATACCGTGGAAGCCTACAACTCTTTTTCGGGTTGCACCATTGAAATGAGCGGTCAAGCCATTGTGGAAGTTGACTCACTCCCCGCCGATTTTCCCGTTCACGGTGGCGGCTCTGTGTGTGAGGGAGATACGGGTCCCGATGTCTTCTTACTTCAGTCCGAACAAAATATTGTTTACGATTTATACCTCAACGGCCAGTTTACCGGCAGCAGCATAACGGGAACCGGATATAGCATCAGTTTCGGAAGCCAAAACAGCCCCGGTTATTACACGGTAATTGCCAACAATACGGAAACCGGATGTTCGCGTCAGATGACAGGAGCATCTCAGGTAATTATTAATGCCATACCGCAGGCCGATGCCGGTAACGATCAGTTTATTAATCAGGGTGATATTGCACAATTATCAGGTAATGCAACCGGAGGGTCAGGAGATTATACCTATTCATGGGAACCCGGCGCACTGTGTGTTTCCCCGTCGTCACAACAAACAGGTACCATCCCTTTGTATGTTTCTACCATCTTTACACTTGAAGTAACCGACAATACTACGGGTTGCGGCGGAACCGCCGATTCTGCCATCGTATATGTAAGCAACGGCCCTTTAAATGCACAGGCGCTGGCCGATAAAAATGTTATTTGCCTTGGAGAGAATGTTCAACTGCTGGCGGTTCCCGGTGGCGGAACAGGAAATTACTCATATATCTGGCACTCTTCTCCTCCGGGGTTTTCCAGTACTTTGAAAAACCCCACGGTAACACCGGTTGTCTCCACAGTTTATTTTTTGGAAGTAACCGACGGTGTTGAAACGGTTTACGATTCGGTTTCCGTTTCCGTCTCACCGTTACCGGCAGCTTTTAATGTTACCGGTGGCGGTAACTTTTGCGAAGGCTCCGGCGGCCCCGAAATAACACTAACGGGATCGGAGCAGGGAAAAAGTTATGTATTGTACCGGAACCTGGAGTTTAAAAAAGAGATGACCGGAAGCGGACAGCCGCTAAACTTCGGTTCTTACAATCAAAACGGCAATTACTATGTTGTTGCCAATGATTTTACAACCGGATGCCAACGTCCCCAACACGATACGGTACTTATTATGGAACAGCCGTTACCGGTTGCCAATGCAGGCCCCGATATCCTTATTACGACAGGCCAGCACGCCACTCTTACCGGAAGTGCGTCCGGCGGAAGCGGTTCGGGTTATCAATATTCTTGGACTCCGGCGGATTCATTGTTAAATCCTTCGTCGGCATCACCGGCAACGGTACCGCTTTACAGAACAAACCTCTTTCAATTAACGGTAACCGACAACAACGGTTGTCAAAGTAATCCCGACGATGCTGTGGTTTTTGTTTCGGGGGGAGCCATTACCGTCAATATAGCCGCTTCGCCCTATCCGAAATGTCCCGGCGAAGAGGTACAACTCTTTGCTCTGGCAAGCGGTGGCAGCGGAAGTTTCAGCTACCAATGGCGCTCGCATCCGGCAGGATTTTCATCGTCCGTTTACAATCCCATTGTTACCCCGCAACAAAACACCTGGTACATAGTAACGGTAAACGACGGATTCGGCTCTGTTTCCGATTCCATTTACATCACGGTAAACCCCTCACCGCTGACATTTACTCTGGCGGGAGGAGGTACCGTTTGCGAAGGCAACAATCCCCAAAACCTGACACTTTCGGGTTCGCAACAGCAGGTTTCGTACAGCCTTATGAAAAACGGATTGCCGGTGGGTTATTCGCTGACAGGAACCGGATACTCCCTCGATTTCGGAAACTGGCAGGAAAACGGCACCTACACCGTAGAAGCTGTCGGCAATCTTACAGGATGCTCCGCCAATATGTCGGGAAGTGCTTCCGTTATCATCAACCCGTTACCTGTGGCAGATGCAGGCCCCGACCAAACCATAACGTCGGGTACGGGAACCACCCTTTCGGGAAATGCAACCGGGGGCAGCGGAAACTACAGCTACCTGTGGGAACCATCGGCTCTGTGCCAAACACCACTGAATCAAAACACTGCCACCAATATATTAACACAAACAACCGCTTTTGCACTTCATGTTACCGATAACCAAACCCAATGCAACTCTGTTCCCGACACCACCATTATTTATACCAACAACGGGAACCTTTTTGCCAATGCCACGGCTTCTACGGGCAATATTTGCAGCGGGTCGTCGGTGCAATTGGAGGGTTTTGCAGGAGGCGGAACGGGGAACTACAACTATTCCTGGAATTCCAATCCCCCGGGATTTTATTCTCAAAGCAGAACGCCGGAAGCACAGCCACAGGTAAACACCACCTATTATCTTGATGTTTTCGACGGGTTGAATCATGCTTATGATTCCGTATTTGTGCAGGTACAGCCCAATCCCGCAGTGTTTAATTTAACGGGAGGAGGCGGCTATTGCGACGGCGCTGAAGGTCCTTTTATCGGTTTGTCCGGAAGCCAAAATGATGTTCAATACACGCTCTACCGGCAGCCCAATGTTGCCGTTTCGGTAAATTCGGGTAACGGTCAGGCGTTTCATTTCGGACGGTTCGACCAGCCGGGAATCTATTATGCTACCGCCGAAAACAGTGCGGGATGTACCAACACCATGACCGGTGAGGTAACCGTAACCCTGAATATGCCGCCAGTACCCAATGCAGGCTCCGACCAAAGCATTACGTACGGCGGGCAGGCAGTTCTTGATGGCAGTGCCTCCGGCGGAAGCGGCAATTACATTTACTTGTGGTCTCCGGCGGATTCTCTTATTAATCCGTCAAATGCACAGGCTGTAACCAATCCGCTTCATAAAACCAATGTTTTTAACCTCGAAGTTTCGGATGCCACCACGGGATGCGGCGGATTGTCCGATCAAACCATTGTTTTTGTTTCCGGCGGGCCGCTCACCATTGATGTCAGCAGTTCGGACAACGCCATTTGCCCGGGCGATTCCACGCAACTGTTTGCTCTTGCTTCGGGAGGATCGGGAAATTATGTTTTTACCTGGACATCACAACCTCCAGGTTTTACATCAACCGGTTATAATCCCATTGTAAGTCCCGGCCAGACAACAACTTATACTGTTTTTGTAAATGACGGCATAACAACGGTTTCCGATTCGGTTACCATTACGGTAAACCCGCTGCCGGCAGCATTTTCTCTTACCGGCGGTGGTGCAGTATGCGACGGTGACGACCCGCAAAACATCCTGTTGCAAAATTCGGAACAGGGAATTGAATATACATTATTGCGAAACAGCCTTCATACCGGAATAACCAAAACCGGTAACGGTTATGCCATTGATTTCGGCACCTGGAACCAAAACGGAACCTACACCGTTTCGGCAATAAACAATTATACACAATGCAGCAACAGCATGGCCAATGCAGTGACCGTACAAATAAATCCCCTTCCCGTTGCCAATGCCGGGCCCGATATTTCCATACTTACCGGACAAAGTACCGTTTTGAACGGCAGTGCCGCAGGTGGTTCCGGCAGTTACGGATTCGAATGGGAACCGTCTTATCTCTGCATTACACCGCTAAATCAAAACACACAAACCAATGCATTGGGTCAGAGTACAATTTTTACCCTGCAGGTTACCGATTTGCAGACACAGTGCCACTCTCTTGCCGATTCGGTAACCGTATTTACAACCTCGGGAAATTTAACAGTACGGGCCGTGGCTTCGCCGGGTTCCGTTTGCCTTTCAGAAGAGGTTTCGCTGTTTGCCATCCCGTCCGGCGGTTCGGGAAACTACTCCTACACCTGGACATCTTCGCCGGCAGGATTTTACTCTCAAAATGCAAATCCACAGGCCAATCCTCAGGTATCAACCACCTATTACATTGATGTTTTCGACGGTTTAACCCACGCGTACGATTCGGTTTATGTGGTAGTATCTCAAAATCCTGTAGCATTCAATATTACAGGCGGAGGAGATTATTGTGACGGCAGTCCGGGTCCCGAAATCGGTCTTTCCGGTTCTGAAAACGGGGTAACCTATTCGTTGTTCAGAACACCCGGTCAGCTCCAAACCCAATATACCGGAAGCGGACAGTCCTTTCAGTTCGGCCGGTATGAAGACGAAGGTGATTATTATGTAACTGCAATTAATCCGGCGGGGTGTTCCAAGCAGATGACGGGCCTGGTTACGGTTACCAAAAATCTTTTGCCCGTTGCGGAAGCAGGTGAAAACCAAACAATTTCATATGACGGTCAGGCCGTTTTACAGGGCAGTGCATCCACAGGCTCGGGAAGTTATCAATACATGTGGAATCCGGCGGATTCGCTATTGACACCGGGCAGCGAAAATACATTAACGGTGCCATTACACCAAACCAACATATTTACTTTACAGGTGACGGATGCGGTAACAGGATGTGCCGGCACCGGCGATCAGACGGTAGTATTTGTATCGGGAGGCCCGCTTGCATTAACCGTGCAACAAAGTGCCTGGTCGGTATGCCCGGGAGAGGAGGTTCAACTGTTTGCACTGGCATCGGGCGGAACAGGTAATTACAGCTATACCTGGACTTCAAATCCGCCCGGCTTCACCTCAACCGTTTACAATCCCATCGTAACACCCGCAGTTACCTCAACGTATCAGGTTACCCTAAATGACGGCAGCAATCAGATAACAAAAAGCCTCACGGTTAACGTAAATCCGTTACCCACTACCTATCAGGTATCCGGAGGCGGTACTGTTTGCCAGGGAACCGACCCCTCCGACATTTTACTTTCAGGTTCGGAAACAGGCGTCAGTTATGAACTGCTGAGAGACGGAATGCAAACCGGAATAACAAAAAGTGGCAGTGGTTTTATGCTAAATTTCGGCACTTTACAGGATGAAGGTAGTTATACGGTTTTTGCAATTAACGATACTACAGGATGTACGCACACTATGTCGGGTAGTGCCGTTGTTGCATTTCAACCGGTACCGGAAGCCAACGCCGGCCCCGACGTTACCATTACCGAAAACGAACCGGCCGTGCTGAATGGTTCGGCAACAGGTGGTTCGGGAGCTTATGGTTTTTCATGGTCGCCGGGAGCGTTGTGTCTTACACCCAATAACGCCAATACACAAACGCAACCGTTGGCACAAAGTACACTTTTCCGGTTAGATGTTACCGACCTGCAAACACAATGTGCAGGCAATGCCGATTCGGTTGTTGTATATGTAACCGGAAGTACACTTTCTGCCGTAGCAGGGGCTTCCACAACCTCGGTATGTATGCAACAGCCTGTTTCACTGCTTGTTCTGGCTTCGGGTGGTACCGGAACATACTCCTACCTGTGGACATCTTCACCGGAAGGATTTATATCGAACCTCTCCAATCCGTCGGCAACACCCATCGTAACCACAACCTATTATGTGGATGTTTTTGACGGAATTAACCATGTATCCGATTCCATTACCGTTGAAGTAACGGATCTGCCACAACCGTTTATTGTTACCGGTGGCGGTGCTATCTGCGAAGGCGATAACGGTGTAATTATAGGACTAAACGGTTCGGAACAAAATGTGGATTACAATTTGTACAATCAGGCCGGAACAATTGTTCAGGGTGTCAGCGGCACGGGGCAACCCATTGATTTCGGTATTTTTACCGAACAGGGAATATATCAGGCAACGGCCATTCGCAACGGTTGTTCGCAGAATATGAACGGAGAAGCAACAGTTACCGTTAACGAAGTCCCGATTGTAAATGCCGGCAACGACATTACTATCGAATACGGCAATCAGACCACCCTGCACGGAACAGCCACACGCGGAAGCGGCATTTACACCTTCCATTGGGCACCTGTCGATTCGCTTGTAAACCCCAATACCAACGACCCGCTGACGCAACCATTGCACAAAACCAATGTTTTTACGGCACATGCCACCGACTTTATTACCGGTTGCGAGGGGCTTCCCGACGAGTCGGTTGTTTTTGTTTCGGGTGGCCCGCTTACGGTTGACATTTATGCTTCGCTAAACAACCTTTGTCCGGGTGAAACAACCCAACTCTTTGCCATGCCTTCGGGAGGCACGGGAAATTACGAATATTCATGGGTTTCCATTCCGTCTGGATTCCAATCCACGGTGTATAATCCGCAGGTATCGCCATTTCAAACCACAACCTATAAAATATTGATTAACGACGGTGTGGATATCATTACCGATTCCATTATCATTAATGTTCTGCCCGGCCCTTCGCCATATCTTGTACAGGGAGGCGGCAGTTATTGCGAGGGCGGTCAGGGAGTTGAAATAACCCTGTCCGGTTCGGAGCAAAATATCCTTTACTCATTGGAGAGCTCCGAGGGAAGTACCGGAATTGCCATCCCCGGAACGGGCAACACACTCAGTTTCGGAAACCTGACGGAGGAGGCGGCGTACTGGGTGTTTGCCCAAAACCAGTCCAACGGTTGTGGTGCATATATGGAAGATACGGTATTCGTCCAGGCAGATGAAAATCCGCAGGTTTCGGCAGGGCCCAATCAATATATATTATCGGGGAACACGGCTACCCTCGAAGGAGACGCAACGGGAGGAAGCGGCTCGTACGGTTGGCTGTGGTCGCCGGAATATCTGTTGCAGGATCCGACGCTGCAAAATCCGCAAACCATACCGTTGGAGCAGAGTGCGCAGTTTCTGGTAACGGCCTCCGATGTGCAAACCGGATGTACCGGCAATACCGATTCCGTCATTGTCTTTGTTACCGACGGTCCGCTATCGGTACGGGTCAGTGCCAATCCTTCCGAAGTATGCTCGGGAGATGCGGTACAATTAAATGCACTGGTTACGGGGGGAAACGGAAACTATTCCATATTGTGGAGCTCAAATCCCGAAGGTTTTTATGCCAACACTTTCAATCCCACAGCCTATCCCGAAACCGGCACCTGGTATTATGCCACGGTAACAGCCACCGATTCGGTGGTAACCGATTCCGTTTTTGTAACGGTTAAACCCCAACCGCAAATATTCAATGTTATGGGGGGCGGTGAGCTCTGTTTCGGTGACACGGAAGGCAAAGAGATTCAGTTGTCGGGAAGTGAAACCGGATTTGACTACATGCTGTACCGGAATGAATCTCAATACCTTTCCACTGTGGCCGGAACGGGTGGCAAGATTTCTTTCGGAAATTACACACAACAGGGAACTTATACTGTTTACGCACAATACACCACCGGAAGTTGTGAAAAGAAAATGAACGGCTCGGCGGTTATTGTTGTTAACAACCTGCCGGTGGCACATGCAGGACAGGATGTAACCGTTTCACCGGGTGGCAGTGTTACACTGCACGGTGATGCCACGGGAGGTTCGGGAAACTATCTTTATCAGTGGACACCTGTAAACAAATTATTAAATCCCACACAGCAGGATCCCACTACCGTTCCGCTTAATGCAACCACCTTGTTTACTTTGAATGTGACCGATGCCGCCACAGGTTGTGAGAATCTGCAGGGAGACGATGTGGCCGTTTTCGTTACCGGAACCGGCAGCCTGTCGTTAGTGATAATAGCTGAAGCCTTGCAGGTTTGTCCCGGCAGCGAACTGAAACTGACCGCTTTACCAACAGGCGGTGACGGTGACTACACCTATTATTGGCATTCGAACCCCGAAGGACTTTCTGCTACCGGCGGAAGTGTAACCGTTTATCCCGAAACAGGCACCCGGTATATCGTTACCGTTTCGTCGGCAGGACTTTCGGTTACCGATTCGGTATTTATAAGCGTTTACAATACCCCCGAAGCTTTTGCCGTGGAAGGTGGCGGCGGATATTGTCCCGAAGAAGAAGGTGTTGATATTTCCCTGTCCGGTTCCGAAATAGGGACATCATATACCCTGTTCAGAAACAACAACCAGACGGGAATTGCCAAACAGGGCAACGGTATGGCTCTGGATTTCGGCACATTCAGGGCGGAAGGCACCTATACCGTAACGGCAATAAACCAGCATCTGTGCCGCAGAAACATGAGCGGAGGAGCCGTAGTTGAACAGTATGAAAAACCGGAACGGTATCAACTAAGCGGTGGTGGCAACCTTTGCGACAACGACCCGTCGCTGGGCATTTTGCTCGAATCGTCACAACAGGGGGTAAAATACGACCTTTACAGGGATAACCAACCTACGGGAATTTCGCTTGAAGGAAACGGATTGCCGTTGAGCTTTACGGGATTAATGCAAACCGGAACCTATACGGTGGCTGCCACCAACATTACCACAGGTTGTTTTAATGCCATGATGGGTGCCGTGGGCATGATTATCAGGCAATCGCCAGTGGTTGCCATTACCGGTGACAGCGCTCTGTGCCACGGATATTCCACAGTGCTTACAGCAGATGGCGGAACGGAATACCTTTGGAATACCACACCGCAACAAACCACACCATCCATTACGGTAACACCGGAAGAAACAACGGTTTACACGGTTTATGTTTCCAATACCGAAGGGTGTACAACGGCAGCTTCCAAAAAAGTAACCGTGCATCCCTTGCCGGAACTAACCCTCGACAACGACCTGACCAATTTCTCGCTTATCTGTTATCCGGAAGGACTGGCAGGTTACAGTTTCTTTACGCAAACGGCTACATTGCAGGAGGGCACGTCCAACGAACTTTATTACGGCAACCTCACATTAAGTGCCGACACGGTTTATGTGGCCGCCATCACGGAAGAGGGTTGTAGCGATACGGTTTCCGCTTTTGTCAGGTTTTCGGAACCCCCCAACGCTTTTACACCGGATAACAACGGCAAAAACGACATTTTTATGAAAGGATTTTACATCATCGTTTACAACCGTTGGGGAAAAGAGTTGTACCGTGGCGATGAGGGTTGGAACGGAAAATACAATGGAAAAACCGTAACACCGGGCACCTATTATTACGTGCATCCGGTTTACGACCAAACGGGAAATCTTATAGAAACAAGAAAAGGATCGGTAACGGTAGTAAAAAAATGACAAAGCGACTATTTACCATAGGACTCCTCATGTTGTTCTCGCTGATACTTACAGCGCAGGAGAAAGAACTGAATGCCGCCGACAAAGCATTCGCATCGCGCGACTATACCGCTGCCGTTAAATATTACAAAAAGGTTTTACGCAAAACCAACGACTTCCAACTGCAAAAAACCGTTGCTTACCAAATCGGTATGAGTTATTACAAAATGGGGGATTATAAAAAAGCCGAAAGCTGGCTGGCCGATGCCGTGGGAAACAGAACAGACAGCATCAAGGCCTATCTTTGCTATGCCAATATACTCGCCGTTGAAAACAAACATGAGGATGCCATAAACATCCTGTACAAGGCTCTGAAAACAGCGCCACACAATGAGCGGATTCAGTCGAAAATCACCGCCAATAAAATATTGATGGAGGCCATAAAAGCAGATACTGTTGAAATTATCAAAAAGGTAACCGCACTTAACTCACCCTACAGCGATTACAGCCTTGGCTGGTGGAACGATAAACTGGTGTTTGCATCCACCCGCAGCATTGCTTACGGCAGAAGCATGGACGGGCGAACGGGGCAGGGTTTTTCAAAGCTTTATTATGCAACATACGATTCCGACATTAACAAATGGAGCAATGTGGCCGAAATGCCGGGCAAACTGAGAACCCCTTACAACGACGGAGCTTTTGTTTACGATTCAGTCAGCCGTATCGGATATTGGACATCCTGCAACGAGCGCAACCACAGATGTTTGATTTACCGGTCGGCGTACAACAAATACAAAAAGCAATGGCAGAAAGCCGAAAAAGCCTCTTTCATGCTCGAAGGCTACAATTACGGGCATGTGGCTGTTGCAAACAATGGTAAAACACTCTATTTTGTTTCGAATATGCCCGGAGGATTTGGTGGGAACGATATATGGAAAATCACCAAAAACGAGGATGGCAATTGGGGAATCCCCGTAAATCTGGGGGAAGAAATTAACACTCCGTACAACGAGATGTTTCCCGCAATTACAGGCGACACGCTGCTGTTTTTCTCATCGGAAGGACACGAAAGTTACGGTGGCCTCGACCTTTATGCCGCCATAAAAACCAATCTCGGTTTTTCAAAACCCATTCACCTGAATTACCCGTTCAACAGTGCTGCCGATGATTTCAGTATGGTACTGAATCCGGCTGCAACACAGGGATATTTTTGCTCCAACCGGGATCCGGAAACAGGCGACGATATCTATACTTTTAAAGGTTTTCCCATAAAACTTATTCTGGAAGGTACCGTTACCCGTTCACCGGAAAACCTGGCCATGAGTAATGTTCTTATTGTATTGAAAAACGGAAAAGGAGTAACTGACAGTATGTACACCGACAAAGACGGCAATTACAGGCACATGATTGATGCTTTTAATGAGTACCGTATTACAGCTTCATACAAAAAGTATTACGACGAAAAACGAACGTTTAATACCTGTTCCGTGTCATTATTCACCATACCGCCTCCGCAAAAAGTCATTAACTTTGTTATGACCAAACGCCGGTACACCTGTGGCATTACCGGTTTGATAACCGACCGTGCGACCCGGAAACCAATGCCGGACGTAAAAGTCAGAATTTATGACAAAACGGGATTCTCAACCTATGTAACCACCGATTCGACGGGGCATTACACCTTTAACGGGCTCAAACCCAATACTATTTACACGGTAAAAACCGGCAAACCCGGATATTTTTCCGAATCGAGGGTATGCACCCTGCCCAAAGTTGAGGAATCGAAAATATTCGGCAAAGCCAACGGTTACGACATGGATTTTGAGTTGACCGAGATTAAAAAAGATGCCGAAATCGTGTTGAGCAACATCTATTACGATTTTGACAAAGCCACCTTGCGCGAGACATCAAAAATTGAGCTGAACAAACTGGCTTCCATGTTGAAAGAGACGCCCAGTGTAGTGGTCCAAATCAGTGCACATACAGATACAAGAGGTTCGGCAGAGTACAATCTGAAGCTTTCCGCTGCAAGGGCAAAATCGGTAGTGGATTATCTTATAAGCAAAGGGATTGACCGCAGCAGACTCATTGCCAAAGGATACGGCGAAAGCAGGCCGCTGATTCCCAATGCACAAACCGAAGAACAGCATCAGGCAAACCGGAGAACCACCTTTAAAGTGGTGGACATCAATCATCCGGGTAAAACCATTGCCGATACGGAAAAAAATAAGAACACCATTGTATATACACAACCTGCCGGTGAAGGAAAAGAGATTCCGGGTCTGGTTTATCATATCCAGCTCATTACATCTTCACGCAATTTGAATCCGGGGAAAGATTTTTCCAGGATAAGAAATAAAATTCCGCAAATAAAAATCTATAAAATCCCTTACGGAAAGTTATACAAATATGAAGCCGGTGAAGCCTCAACCCTTGCCGATGCACGTACATTGCAAAAGATGTTGCGCCTGTCGGGGTATAACGATTGCTTTGTCGTACCTTATTATAAAGGAAAGAAAATAACAATTCGGGAGGCGGAATTATTAGAGAAAGGAGGTCGCCAATGAAACCGATAAAAATCATTACCGCAATAATACTGTCTTTCGTTGCGCTATCGCTTAATGCCCAAAGCGACCTTGTTTTTTCCAATGCCGGCATGAACCGCTATGCCTACAACCCCGCTGCCATTCAAAACAACAATGCCGTCAATCTGCGGCTGGATGCACGAAAACAGTGGGTAGGATTTCCCAATGCGCCGGCAGTGCAGTTTTTGAATGTTTCCGACTTTTTCGACAGGGCGAACATGGGGCTTTCGCTCAGCATCAGCAATCAGACGGCGGGAGCGGAAAAACAGCAACTGGTGAAAGCCGGATATGCTTACCGCATCTATTTTAAAGGCGGACATACCCTTGCCCTTGGTGCAGGGGCGGGATTGTTGTTCAGAAAACTGGATTTCTCAAAGCTTCATTTTGAAGAGGATGAAGAGGGTATTCCCGTGAGCGATGAACGGAAACTGTTGCCCGATTTCGAGTTCGGTCTTGAGTACCATTATAAAGGTCTGACAGCCGGAGTTGCCAGCAACCATATCACAACAAGCGATAAAAAGGCAACCGTTTACAAAGTACCCATTCAGAACCATGTCTATTTGTCTTATTTTTTCCTTTTGTCGCCCGAACTGTCGGTAGAACCGGGAATGGCTTACCACCGCGGCGGGCCGGTCAACACCTTTGATTTTTACACCGATTTCTACATAAGAGATAAAATTAATGTGGGGATAAAATACCGCACGTCGGTTTCCTTTATCATCCGTGCCGGAATTAAAATAAACAATGCCTTTGAAATAGATTATGCGTATGATTTGGGAGCAGGCAGCCTGAGAAATTACAACAGCGGTTCGCATGAGATAATGCTTATAGGCAGGTTCCGTAAAAAGACCACAATTTTGAATACTCCGAGGTTTATAGACCGGTAAGTTTATTCCGTCCGGTGCTCTCTGAATAACAAGCCGGGAATTAGCAATACATAAAAAAAGCCGGCAACTGCCGGCTTTTTATCAAACTGAACTATTATGAAATTAGTAACTCATCTTTTCAATGAGGTCCACCACGCGGGTTGAATAGCCCCATTCGTTGTCGTACCACGAAAGAACTTTTACGGTTTTTCCCTGTACCATTGTGGCACTGGCATCGTAAATGGATGAATGGGAGTTATGAATCACATCCACCGAAACGATGGGGTCTTCGCAATATTCCAGAATACCTTTCATAGGGCCTTCGGCGGCCTCTTTCATAGCTGCGTTTATCTCATCTTTGGATGCTTCGGTTTTAAGGTTTACCACTAAGTCAACCAAAGAGCCGGTGGGTGTGGGAACGCGGACAGCCATACCGTCCAGTTTTCCGTTGAGATCGGGAATAACTTTACCTACGGCTTTGGCGGCACCGGTAGTGGTGGGGATTTGTGATACGGCAGCCGAACGTGCACGGCGCAGGTCGGAGTGCGGTGCATCCAAAATGCGCTGGTCGTTGGTGTAGGAGTGTATGGTGGTCATCAAACCGTTCTCAATGCCGAAGCGGTCGTTGAGCACCTTGGCAATGGGTGCCAGGCAGTTGGTGGTACAACTGGCATTGGAAACACACTGGTCGGTATCACGCAGTTCGTTGTCGTTAACACCGAGGACAATCATATTATCAATTTCGTCTTTTGCCGGAACCGTAAGAACCACCTTTTTTGCACCGTTTTTCAGGTGATCGCCGTACCCGCCTTTGTTGCTCTCGCGCTGACGGAAGATACCGGTAGATTCCACAACCACATCCGGTGTTTGCGCCCATTTAATGTCAATGGGCGAACGCTCTGCCGTTACGGGAATCTCTTTGCCGTTTACAACAAGGCTGCTGTCGTTATAGCTGACAACACCATTGAATTTTCCCTGTGTCGAATCGTATTTAAGCAGATGAGCCAGGGTTTTGGTGTCGGTAAGGTCGTTAATACCTACCACTTCCATGTTATCTCTTTCCAAGGCGATTTTAAAAACATTGCGCCCGATTCTGCCGAATCCGTTAATACCTATTTTAATTTTTGTCATGGTTTTGGTTTTATAAAATTAATAACTCTTTTAAAATTACTTCGTGAATAGCAGTATCTTTGTCATTCATTGTCCAATTCCCGGCAAAAATATTAATAATGCATGTTCGGGATACAAATTAAACGGTTGCCATGGAAAAAAAATTCGTATCGAAAGCACTTGAAGCAAACCTTGCCGAAACGAGGTACAAAGACATCAAAATTAAACCTGAATATCAACAATTTATAAATCTATCGAAAAAATACTACGGAATTCACAAACGCGCAAACGATTGCATAATCGAATACCAGCACCCTTTTTCCAATAAAAAATTTGTTGTTGAAGAATTACGGAAGATTATTCTTACCGATTACTGGTTTTATATGGGGCTTGATGATCCGTACGAGGGTTTTAAAATTCCGCTGGAGCTGATGAAAAATATTTTGTGCGAGCAGCATAGTATTTCTTTGAATTTACTGATTCTTAGAACACTGCTGGAATTTGTCGAAAAGGTTTACAAAGAAAAAAAGCCGAACCGGAAACTGATTGATTTGGTTGGTGATATCCTTCATTCAGGATTTGAAGGCAATGAGCGTACCTATATCGAAGCTGCCAAATATTTTGAGAAATACCTTCCCGACCTCGCAGCAGATGAGCAGTACAAAGAGAGTATTTTTTCGCTTACTTTGAAGGTTTATGATGCCAATATCCGGTTTTGGCGCAATAGTGCCCATGTGGAACAATGGCTGGAAGAGAAAAAGGAGATCATTAAAACGCCTGAGGAAAAGATTGTTTCTTTTATTGGCAAGCCCTATTTTAATGATCTTGAAAAAAAGCTGAAGAAAATCTCTGTTTGGAATGAACTGGTGAAAGAGATACCTAATTTTGATGAGGTTGCAAACCGGTTTGCAGAGACTGTGGATCGGTTTGTTACTTTCATTGAGAAATTCTATTTTATCTTTTTCCTGCTTAAAATTGAGGGGATGTGGGCTCACCGCGAGCGGCTTATTTGGAAACTGAACAGGATGCTTGTGCAGATAATGGAAGAGATTGAACCGGATGATATGACTGGTTTTATCGATCAAATTTTCGATTACGCCGAAGAGTTGCGTACAGAGCATATGTCCTCGGTATTGGATATGTTTCTCACGGTCGGTAAAAAGGTAATCGATATGGACAACAGCAAGGATAAATCGCTGGTGGGCTATTTTGAGGTGAAACTTATCTCCTTCGGTTTTGAAACACCGGGAATGGTCTATGTTAATGAGGAGTGGCAATTGGATGTTAACGAAAATCACCTGAAAAATATCAGGGTGTGGCTCGAACTGATCGAATATTCACAATCGGTAATGGAAAAGCTGCTGTCGGCACTGATTGTAAACCTGAAGCTGGGCGGAATTTTTATCAGCGACACCGATTTGTTTCAGCGTGATATTACAAAGATTTTAAATTCCAATATTGCTCCTTATTACAAAAAAGTAAAGCAGTTAACCCGGATTTTTCCCGTTTATTTTAACGAAATAGGCGCCGAAGGTGATATCCGCAAAGTGACTACAACCATGGACGAACTTTCGCACCGCCAAGATAAACTGATTCACTTTTTGCGAAAGCAGGTACATACCGAAAGCAACAACACTCTTATAGGACTGACTGAAAAAATATTCCGCTTTTGGTGCGACGGCAATTTGGAGGCTTTAAAAGATATTCTTCCCCAAAATGTTTACAACAGCATCGACATGTCGAGCCAATGGTATGCTCCGGTGCACCGTATGGTGGTTGATATGTGTAAAATTTCAGACAAAAAGCCCGATGAACTGTTGAACATGCAGGAAGAGGAGTATGAAGCCCTTTTGGAAAAACTGCCGGAAACCAACGACCTCGATATTGAGCGGCTGCGCGACATCAGAAGTCTTTATGCATTTCTCAAGGAAAAATATTCTTTTGAGTCGGTGGATATTATCCGGCTCTTGAAACATTATGCTTACATTCCCGATGAGGAGATTGAAGAGTTGCGTAAAGCGCTGGAAAAAGATGATTTTGAAGACTCGTTGAAGTTGATTTATCATTTTATGAGTAAACTTAAAGAGATTATTTTTAACCCCAAACCCAGTCAGAGCTGGGAAAATATTTACCATAAACGGCATATTGCCATCGGTATTCCTTCCATGTACGGCGTTTACCGCGAACCCAAATTCGAGGCCCTCGGGCTTACTTTCCGCCTCGAAAAAGTGGCCACCCGCCTGATGGAGAAAGTGGTTGAACAGATCAACCTGAATTATATCTCGGCAAAAACGTTGAGTAATATACATACAATTCTTACCTATTTTCGCGAAGGGCTTGAGCTGGACGGCATTACCAATCAGAGTTTCAATTCCAATCTGTTGATGCTCAAATACAGCCTGAGGTCGCAGAGTTTCTCATTCCATCAATACATTAATATCTTCAAATTTGTTGCCGACGATGTAAAACGAACGTTGAACAAATACTTTTTTAAATCGTACGAATGGCCGCTGCAGGTAATTGTTCCGCAACTTTTTAATAAAGAGGGTAAGCTGAAAGGGCGCAAGTTGGAGGAGACCATTAACCGGGTTTCCGAAGAATTTTACCGCGACATTATGGCCGAGGCTTTTCTCATGCAGCCGTTGGATAACTTTGTGTTGCGTATTACCGAATCGTTGCGCAAGATGGCCGATGAGTTGTCGCCGGATATGATTCGTGAGGTGATGTCGTACAACTCCGATTTGATTATTGCCCGTTTGAGTAAAGCCAACAAAGAGATAGACAATCAGGTTTTTCTCGGTTCCAAAGCCTATCATTTAAAACGATTGCGCATGGCAGGTTTTCCTGTTCCGCCGGGTTTTGTGCTTACCACCGAGGTGTTCCGCCGGCATAAGGCCATTCTCGACCACCCCGAATTGCGGAAGGAGATGCATGAGAAGATTCGCCAACATCTGAAACTAATGCAAAAATCCACAAAACGGACATTTGGTGACCCTGATAATCCTCTGTTGCTTTCCATACGCTCGGGAACGGCTATTTCCATGCCGGGAGCTATGGATACCCTGCTCAATGTTGGAATGAACGATAAAATAACGGCCAGTCTGAGCAAACAGCCCGGTTTTGAATGGTCGGCGTGGGACTCTTACCGCCGTCTGTTGCAGAGCTGGGGGATGGCATTCGGTTTGAAAAGGGACGACTTTGACGCCATAATGAATTCATACAAAAGCATATACAATATAGGAAAGAAAACCGAATTCAGTGGTAAAATAATGCGTGAATTAGCCTTTTCTTACAAAGAACGCCTTAACAAAGAGGGAATTATGTTTGAAGAAGATGTGTTTAAGCAACTGTTGACAACAATTAATCTCGTGTTTGAATCGTGGTCTTCGGAAAGGGCAATAGTTTATCGCAAACACCTTGAAATAGCCGATGAATGGGGTACTGCTGTTATTGCACAACAAATGATTTTCGGGAATAAAGAGGGGAACTCGGGGTCGGGGGTTGTGTTTACACAAAATCCCAAAAAACAGCAGCAGGGAGTAAACCTTTACGGTGATTTCAGTCTTCGTTCCCAGGGCGAGGATATTGTGGCCGGACTGGTAAAGCCGGGGCCGGTAAGCAAAGCGCAGCTTGTTAACGGCAACAGCGATACTCCGTCGCTGGAAGAACTGTTTCCCGAAATTTATAAGCGCCTGCACCATATTGCCGTAGAACTGACCGAAAACCTTGGATACAGTCATCAGGAAATTGAGTTTACCTTTGAATCGGATAAAGCAGAAGATCTTTATATCCTCCAGACCCGTGATATGGATATGGCTTCTTACGAATCGCTCGACCGTTTTAATGTGCCGGTGGATAAGATGAAACTGGCAGGCCGTGGTATCGGTATCGGCGGCGGTGCACTTAACGGAAGGGTTGCTATCGACATGGAAGATATAGAAAAAATAAGGAAAGAATTTCCTGACGAGGCGGTAGTGCTTATTCGTCCCGATACGGTCCCTGACGATATCGGTATGATATTCGAAACGGATGCGCTGCTTACAGCCAAGGGGGGCGCCACATCCCATGCTGCCGTTACGGCGGTTCGCCTGGGCAAAACATCCATTGTAAATTGTACCGGATTAGTGGTTTTTGAGGAGGAAAAACGTTGCAAACTCAACGGTTTTGAATTTAAAACCGGAGATAAAATTGCTATTGACGGAACACTGGGCAATGTCTATGAAGGCCATTATCCCATAGAGCATAATGCTGGTTATTCTGCTTTCAGGATGTAGGTATTTATTGCCCAAATATAATTAAACTCTTATCCGGTACAAATTTAGGGGGGGGAACGGCGTGGGAATCTGTTGTTATGAGCTTTCAACTCACTCCACCCAACCCCTCATAATTCAGACCCGCCTTAGGCGGGAAAGAATCTCCCCTCGTGCTTCTTTTCCAATTTGAAATACGGTACGGACATCATTTCGGGGATTCATCGGGCACGCACGCAAACCTGACGGATTGAACGAAGGATTTCGGTTAAGGCCCCCGTCTTGTCGAGTTGAAAAATCCGGTTCAAACTGATAACACATAATTTCCGGTTTTGGCGTGATTCACCTTTTTTCCGCACCGCACTCCGCAAAGCTGCGTACGGTGCTACAAATATGTCACCCGCCTAAGGCGGATAAGTCCTCACACCACCCAACCCCTCATAATTCAGAGGCATCTCAAGGTTGGCCATGTGGGCAGGAATGCCGAAGAATCTCATTCCCATGCTTCTTTTCCAATTCAACATACAGTACAAACATCATTTGGGGATTCATCGGGTGCGCCTGCCTTTTGGCCTGTCTGTCGGCACCCTCTGAATTATGGGGTAAAGAGTATGCATGTAATCCCTCCCCCACCCCACTTGCTTATTGCTCATTTTCAATTCATTCCGAATTCTCCAATTTTTAATTCCTCAATAAATCTTAAATCGTTCAGCCAGAGGCAGACACATAATCGGGGTTCATTATTCCTTATTCTTCCCCAATCCCGACCTTCCGGGTCTCCTCCCGCAAGGCTTGCCGCGACCAAAAAGGTTATTCCGCTTTACAACTTAGTTCTTCATTTTTACAATCTCCGCATAGTCTTCCGTTCGCGGCAATTCTTTGAACTTTTCAAACAGGTCTTTGGGCGGAACAATCAGCTTTCTTTTGTCCATGTCAATCCATGCCCCTTCAACTTTAATTATTGCCGATAATTTATCGTACTGATTATATATACGGTGCACCATATTCCACCTGCGTCCCTCTTTTGATAATCCCGAAACACGTAAATCTACTTTAATGGTGCCTCCAAGCCGGATTTCCCTCAAAAAGACTGTTTCTTCCCTGAAAAGTATAGGGCCCAGTCTCAATTTATCAAGTTTTTCAATGTCGTAACCGTAATCCTGCAAAAAAGCCACCCTGACCTGAGCCGCATAATCGTTATAAGCCGTATGGCGCATGTGCCGGTTGGGATCCATATCGGCCCAAATGGGAACAAATGTTTTACTGTATTCCATTGTCAGAAATTTTACGATACAAAGGTAGAGAAAGAATTGTGAACCTTCATCTTTTAATAAAGAATCATTCATAAAAGCAACCAAATGCCCGGTTTACCCCTCTTAATTAACATAGTATTAACAATTGGATGAATTGTTGTTTCTTTGTTTACTTTAAAACAAGGCATTTTTTACACAAATAGCACAAGATGATTAAAAGATTTGATTTTTTGATGACCGGCCTGGTGCTGGCTTTATCTTTTTTGACGAATATCGCTGCGGCACAAACTAACGCCGTCATTTTGAACCCGGGGCAGGAAAAAGATGGCCTGAAAATCGGGAATCAGTCGGATAAGGGGATTGATTTACATTTTAGTTTGAATCAATATTTTACAAAACAGGAGTTGTACAACGGTAAATACATGGAAAAAATAACCATGGACGGGGTGATTCTCCCCAATACCGAAGGAGCGCCCGATCTTCCTGTTTTGAGCCGATATATTGCAATTCCCGCAGGAGCAACAGCAAAACTGAAAGCAAGCATCAGAAACAGGATTACCAAACAGCATAAAGAGATTATGCCGGCACCCCGTATTCCCAAAGAAGATGAGGATGGACCGCTGTTTTATGAAAAAGATAATTCAATTTATGGAAAAGATACTTTTTATCCTGAAAACAATGTAATCATCTCTTCGCCGATGAAGATACGTGGTGTGGATGTAGTGATGGTCAGTGTCAGCCCTTTCCGTTATAATCCCGTTACCAAAGTTTTGGAGATTAGCAACGATATAGATATTTCCATTGATTTTGAAGGCGGAAATGGTACTTTTGGAGAAAAACGGTATCTCAGCCGTTTTTGGGAACCTATATTAAAGGACAATATCCTCAACAGCAGCGTACTCCCCAAACCGGATTATAGCGCTACGGTTTCCCGCGAACAATCGGGCTATGAATATATTATCATCTCACCTGATGACCCCGGTTTTCTTGCCTGGGCCGATAGTATCAAGATGTTCCGTATCAGAGAGGGAATAAAAACCGGAGTTGTAACGACCTCGCAAATCGGAGGAAACACTACCGTGGCCATAGAACATTATATCGACAGTATGTACCTTTATGCCGATATTCCGCCTGCTGCTGTACTGTTGCTGGGCGATTACGGCTTTACCGGAAATACCATTAACTGCCCGGTTTACAACGATTACTGTGTTTCTGACAACCTTTACGCCGATGTAAACCATGACGACCTTCCCGATGTTGTTTTGGCAAGAATTACTGCCCGGGATGTTTCTGAACTGGAACATATGGTTACCAAATTCATTGATTATGAACAAAATCCACCAACCAATCCTGATTTCTACGATCACCCTGTTACGGCTATGGGCTGGCAAACCGAGCGTTGGTTTCAATTATGTTCGGAGGTGATTGCGGGATTTTTTGAGAACAGCCTTGGTAAGCATCCTGTTAGAGAAAACGCTATCTATCAGGGAAACCCCGCCAACGGGATATGGTCAACCGCTTCCAACACCAATGTTATTCTTAACGAATTCGGCCCTTCCGGACTGGGCTATATTCCCGCTTCACCCACCTACCTGACCGATTGGGATGCCAATGCTGCCAGGGTAAATCATGATATAAACAACGGAGCATTTTTGTTGCAACACCGCGACCATGGGTACACGGGTGGGTGGGGCGAACCTGCTTACAACAAAAGTTCCATCGACGGACTTTACAATACCGATCTTACGTGGATTTTTTCCATCAATTGCCTTACCGGTAAGTTTAACGACCCGTCAGAGTGTTTTGCCGAAAAATTCCACCGTTACACTTATGGTGGCCAAAACAGCGGTGCTTTGGGCATTACAGCCGCTTCGGAAGTTTCCTATTCTTTTGTTAACGACACCTATGTTTGGGGGATGTACGACAATATGTGGCCCGGATTCTTGCCCGATTACGGTTCCAATCCCGAATCCCGTGGAATATTGCCGGCTTTTGCCAATGCAGCGGGAAAGTATTTTCTTGCACAATCGAGCTGGCCTTCAAATCCGGGAAATAAAGAGGTAACCTATTATCTTTTTCATCATCACGGAGGAGCCTTTTCCAAACTTTATTCCGAAGTACCACAACAACTGACTGTTGTTCATGATCCGGTAATTCTTGCCGGGCTCGATCATTTTACCGTTCAGGCTGACGAAAATTCGTTTATTGCACTTACCGTAGGCGATGAAATCATAGGAACTGCGGAAGGAACAGGCGAACCGGTGGATATAGCCATTGCGCCGCAACTTCCCGGAACATGGGTAAACATTGTTGTTACCAAACAAAATTATTACCGATACGAAAACAGATTACAGGTGATTCCGCCCATCGGCCCCTATTGCCTTTATCAGGATTATTCCGTCAACGATTCAACTGGTAACGGAAACGGTTTGCCCGATTTTGATGAGCCCTGGTACCTGAATCTTTCCATGCACAACCTTGGCAGTGAAGACGGACATCAGGTAATGGTTACTTTAAAAAGCAATGACCCTTTTGTTACGGTTTCCGATTCTCTTCAGAATTATGAGACCATTGCCGCAGGAGCTGTAAAAATCATCAATAATGCGTTTCTTGTTCAGGCAAGCGACAGCATTCCCAATCAACATGAAGTATTCTTTACGGTTGAGGCAAAAGATGATAACGATTCGGTATGGATCAGTCATTTTTCAATTGTTGCAAATGCGCCTGAACCTGTGGCAGGAAGCCTTGCCGTTGATGATACCCTTACGGGAACCGGAGACGGTATTCTTGACCCGGGAGAATATGCGGATATTCTTATTCGGGTAGAAAATCACGGGAATTGCAGTGCCAACGATTTTGCAGTAACGTTTTTG
>JALVZH010000190.1:0-12542 GCA_027022105.1 Bacteroidales bacterium
AAAAAATAAACACCAATTATAAGCAATCTGCACATGTCCGACATCGACATTTTTTTTTCGGTAACACAATTCTCACAAAGTGAAGAAAAAATTGAGGCCGGTATTATTCTCAATAAAGAACACGAAATTTACGGGGGACATTTCCCCGGACAACCCGTTGTACCCGGTGTAATGCAAATAGAGATAGTGCGTCAACTGGCGGAACGTCATTTCAATAAGAAACTGTTTATAGAAAAGGTTATCTCTGCAAAATACCTGCAACCCATACTTCCCGGAAAACAACAAAACCTCTCAATTTCTTTTTCCGCAAAAGAAAAAGAGGAGAAGGTTTCGGTATCGGCCAACATTTTTCATAACGGGGTTGTATTATCAAAAATCAGAATTGTTTGCCATCCGCAATCCTGATATTCCGTATCTTTTTCTTATAATTGCACTTTTGTTTTTGTTATCGGTTAATTAAGCATTAAAATTATGGCTCATATCCCTACAACAGAAAGAGACAGTTTCGGTTCAAAAATCGGTGTTATTGCAGCGGCAGCCGGTTCGGCTATAGGTTTGGGAAATATCTGGCGTTTTCCTTACGTTTTGGGTAACAACGGTGGTGGTGCATTTCTTATTATTTATCTGGTTTTTGTGGTTGGAATCGGGGTTCCGGTAATGATTTCCGAATTTATTATCGGACGAAGATCGCAACGAAATCCTTATGGTGCTTTTGTAAAACTGGCTCCGGGCAAACCCTGGTATCTGGTAGGAATTATGGGTATTCTTGCCGCTTTTACCATTTTGTCGTTTTACAGTACCATTGCAGGTTGGACTCTGGAATACCTCATAGAGGCTTTTAGTACCGGATTTCAAAATATGACCAAATCTTCTCTTAACGACAACCTCAATACTTTTATCAACAACGGTTACCGTCCGGTTTTATGGCAACTGATTTTTATGTTCCTTACGGGATATGTGGTGTATGCAGGAGTTAAAAACGGTATTGAAAAATATACAAAAATCCTGATGCCCATTCTGCTTGTTATCATTATTGTACTTGATGTTAACTCCATTTTGCTTCCGGGTGCAGGAAAAGGACTCACTTTTTTGTTTAAACCCGATTTCTCGAAAATAAACGGAGAAGTGGTGCTCGAAGCATTAGGCCAGGCCTTTTTCTCATTGAGCATCGGTATGGGAACGCTGATTACCTACGGCTCTTACATTCAGAAAAAAGAAAATCTGGGAAATACAGCCGTAAGTGTTTCCATGGCCGATACCTTAATTGCCATTTTAGCCGGTATCGCTATTTTCCCTGCGGTATTTTCGTTCGGTATTAATCCCGAAGCAGGGCCCAGCCTTGTTTTTGTTACACTGCCTCTGATATTTGAACAGATGACGGGCGGCTATTTCTTTGCCATTCTGTTTTTCTCGCTGCTGGCCATTGCCGCACTTACATCCACCATATCGGTACTTGAGGTAGTAGTGGCCTACCTGTCGGAAGAACGCAATATGAGCCGGAAAAAGGCAACCGTAATCTCGGCAGCAGCCATATCGGTATTAGGAATCGGATGCACCCTTTCGCAAGGTCCGGCACCACAATTACACATTTTGGGCAAAAGCCTTTTTGATGCCATGGATTTCCTTTCGGCCAATATATTGTTGCCTCTGGGCGGACTTTTTATTGTACTTTTTGTCGGGTGGCAACTGAAACGGTTGGATGTTCTGGACGAACTATCCAGCGGCGGTCAGCACAAAGTGGCCTTTTTCAGGGTTTACCTGATTATTGTACGTTTTTTGGCTCCCATTGCCATTTTATTGGTATTCCTGAATAATCTGGGAGTTATCTGATATATGGAAATTTTAAAAAGGTATCCTTTGGGATACCTTTTTAAAATTATGAGAAAAATTACAAAGCTATCTTAACACAACTATCTTCCTGTTCGCTACTTTGTCTTCGGTACTAACAATAAGAATATAAGTTCCGTTTTTTAGGGCCTTTACCGGCACATGTGCATTATTCCAACCCTTGTGAAACGGCATTCTCTCTTCAAACACCTTCTGTCCGTTTATGGTCTTTAAGGTAATAACGGCAGATGATTCACCTTTTGCGAGATAATGAACGTAAATTAAATCGCTGGCAGGGTTCGGGAATGTTACCAGTTGTGCCGAACCGTCGTAATAAAATTCCGGCTTCACTTCAACACTTGTGGTATTTGTAGGTGTAAATTGATAATAATCGAATATTATTGTAGCGCTGTTGTTTACAATCCTCCCATTAGGTAAATCTTCCACCGGTTTAATTTTAAACTGAACATAACCATGACTCTCCGGCTCGTTGTGAACGCTGTCGGGCAGATTGATATGATCGAATTCCCACCTGAGAATATGCCCGTCAATAATTGTCATCTGAGCGGAATGACTGCTCGAAACATGCGTTAAAGTATTAATATCCAAGTCGGGACTTAAAGTATCAAGCACCACAATATTTTCCGCCGGATAATTTCCCACATTTTGGAAACGAATTTTGTAAGTTAGATATTCACCGGGAGAAACCCTGTCAACCGGAAAAACCAGCTTATCGTTAGGATCCACAGAACCAACCACTTCATTAACATCAGTGGCGGTATTATCCGAATAATTTGCGTCGGTTGTTCCGCTGCCGATATAAGCCGTGCATGTTGCATAATCGCCGATATTTAGGGAATTAGTAACCGAATCGGTCAGATAGAAAGTAACACTTTCCTGGGGTGGGATACCGGCAAAATACCAATAAAGTGTATCACCGTCCCGTTCGTCCCAATCGAGAGTACTCGAAACAGGTTCCAATCCTGAAGCCAAAACAAATTTTAAAGTATCTGTATAGGCTGTTGTGGTGCCGTTGTTTTCATAGGTTATTGTGTACTCGTTTGTAAATCCGACCCGAAGCATGGTGGTACTTATATCCACATACAAATCGGGTTGCGAAGTAGTGGCTTTAAATCCGAAATCGTTCCCCGAATAGGTTATCCCTACCTGTGCTACATTCACATTATAACCATTTCCGTTCGAAGGAGTTAGCTGCGTATAATAGGAAGACGCTGTAGCTGTAATGGTATAATTATCAACATTCAGATAAAACGAATATTCTCCGTTGTCATCGGTATAGGTTGTCAGACCCAACGGCTGCAAATCTATTTTCACCCCTTTCATAAGGGTTTCGCCGGCATCGTAACTTCCATTTTCATTGGCATCAACATAAGCTTTTCCTGTTATATGAGCTCCGTTGTCCTCTACATACGAGCTGCATGAGCCTCCGGTCACATCCACATCGGTATAAATCTGGCGGTACCCCGATGGCCAGTCGATTATAATACTGTCGGCAACAGTTGCATCATCCATTCCGAAAATCACTTTCAAAGAGTTTTCACTCCCCGCACCGCCACCGCTTTGACTGGTAATTTGACGCATTTGCCATACCGGAGAACCGTTTATGGTTGCCTTAACACGGACTCTTGCCCCAATGGCGTTATAATTGGAATTGGTTCCGATAAGTTTCATGCATAAGAAATTGGCACATTGTCCTTTTACATTTTTAAAGAAGAAATTGGAAGTAGCTTCGTGATTTGCCACAAAAATATCGTAATCTCCATCGTTGTCGTAATCGGCAATGGCAGTGCCGAATGAATTTCCGCCCGACGTGGTTAATTCGTTTGTAATCTTTGTAAAGGTTCCGTCACCGTTATTTTTATAAAGGAAATTATCACCGTCCTGGTCATTGGTAACATAAAGGTCAAGGTCGCCGTCGTTATCAATATCAATCCATGTGGAACCGTGTGAATTGCCTCCGTCATTAACAATATCGCCGGTTGTAACGGCAGTAAAAGTACCGTCACCGTTGTTTCTATAAAGGAAATTATCCTGATCGCCGGCATTGGCAATAAACATATCGAGATAACCGTCGTTGTTGTAATCGCCCCAGCTGCATCCTACCGATTTCGAGGGGGTACTCAGTACATCTTCATCAACTTTGACAAATTGCCCGTTACCAATGTTTTTGTATAAATAATTCCTGTCACCATCGGTATTGGGAACAAAAAGGTCAATCAGTCCGTCGTTGTTGTAATCACCCCAGGCAGCGCCAATGGAATGACCGGCATCGGTAACCACAGGATTTCCTTCGACTGCGGTAAAAGTTCCGTCGCCGTTGTTATGGTATAGATGGTTGTATTTTGTAGGGAAATATTCGGCTACGAAAAGATCCACATAACCGTCGTTATCATAATCGGCCCAACTGGCGCTGTGGCAATAAATTCCGTTGTTCACCACGGGGCTGTTTGTTATTTTTGTAAAAGTTCCGTCGCCGTTGTTGTGGTAAAGGAAATTTTTCGACCCCACATTGTTTGCCACAAACAGGTCAATATATCCGTCGTTGTCGTAATCGGCCCAGGCAGCTGCCAACGAGCTTGCCTCGTCGGTTACAATATCCCCAGAGGTTACTTTTGTAAATGTACCGTCGCCATTATTATGGTACAAATAATTGTGGTCATCGGTATCGTAAGTGGTTACGAACAGATCTTCATAGCCGTCGTTATCGTAATCGGCCCAGCTTGCCGACCAGCTGTTAATGGCATCGGAAGTCAATCCGGAACCCGAAACACTTTCGAAGCCCACACTCGGGTCATATGCCGAAGAAATGGAAGTTAATGCCTGACCGCATACCTCCTTACCGCTGTACGAAACCAACAAATAATCACCGTTTTCAAAATTATTTTCCAGTGTCATGCTAAAATGCAGTTTAACCGAATTATAGCCCGAATGGGAAATTCCCCGTAATCCATACTCCTTAATTGTATTGTCCAAATCGTAAAGATGGTAAACATAATTGCTTCCTGAAGTAACGGGATCGGACGTTGAGGTGTAAGAAGCACTCGAAGGATAAAGTATTTCCGATGTGCCTGCCTGATAGGTCATACTGCCGCCCACGGGTGTCAGGGTAATATCAATACTGTCAATGGTGGCAAACATTACATTGGTCAGCGTTAAATAGACTTCACAGGAATGCCCGCAGGCATCGCCCACCATCTGTCCTTCTATTGCAGCCTGCCACGATGCGGATTTTGGATCAACAAAAAGGCCGGTTGAATAAACATCGCCGTTAAAATTACCAAAACTGTCGGGATAGCCCGAACATTGATATCCGGCATAAGCAGTTACATAATCTTCCGAACAACCCGAGTAACTTGCCACCACACTAAAATCCCTCGTTGACGAGTTATCAATAAATCCTATCTCATAAATATCACTGGTTAAAGAGAGTGTATCGCCGCTGTCATCATCAATCAGGTAAAGAACCGAAATGTCACCCGAAGGATTGTTAAAATGTATCCAGGCATTATCGGCATCCGACGAAGAGGAAGTATTGGTTATTTTCATATCCCAGGTAACGGTTTTGTCAATGCCGTCAACTGTTGGTGAGTCGGAAGAAACCGATAAAGCCGAAGGAGAAAATTTAATTCTGTCGGGATTGGCCGTAATCCAGTCCGAAGTACCTCCTCCGAGATAATCGGTTTGAGCAAATTGAAATTCCCACTCAATATCCTGATAAGTATCGTGCAATGCATCATTTGTGGGAGCCAACGTTAAATACAGTCTTCCTTTAAATCCGTCATCGGAATAGGGAACCGAACCGCCAAACTCTTCGTAATATTGTTCCAGATTGTATGTATAATAAGTTCCGTTAACCGATTCGGGAGTCAGATTATATACCCAATTCGTGGCAGTAGCACCGGTTCTTTTGGTGCGTACATATTTTACATATGCATCCTGAACTTCATAATACATAGGGATGTGAACAATTGCTTTTTTAATATGAGCCCAGTTTCTGTATTCGGAAGGAAAAATATTTCCACCGGAATAGTTGGTACAACAATTTCCAATACTACAGTAAAAATTTTGCGATACCGTTTGTTCGCATGAGGTTACATTGTAATACGAAACGGAATTATTTCTAAAATATGTTCCGATAAGTGTAAAGTTGCCATCATAGGTATCACAACTGTATCTGTCGCCTGACGAAGGATTGGCCAGATTACTTACATAAAAATCATTATCCATGGTATTAACCTGAATATCCGAACCTATGTTTCCGGTTATTTTGTACCTGACAGTAAGCGTAACCGAATCACCGTCGCCGTAAGTAAAGCCGGAAAAACCGCTGCACGAGGAAGCGAGCACCGAAGGACTGATGTCATAGGTAAAGGTTCGCATGCTACCTGAGCCAGAGGTAGTACAACCAACATTATCGCAGGTTAGATACGAAGAGGAACTGGCATCATAAATTCTTACCGAAGCGTATATGTTGCCGAGGTTTTCCCCATTTTCCACTTCCGAAGTTGCATAAGCATAACTCCACGACGGATTGCTTTGAGAAGTATTAACCACGCCGTAAAACTTACATTGCAGAGTATCTCCAAACATGACGCGGTTCAGTTTTATTTTATCATAATCCAGCGAACCGGAAGCATCAGGCAAACCGTCAAGATCGTTATCGGGTTGACCGAGACTTGTCCTTGCCAAATCGAATTGATAAAAATTCATTCCTTCACAACCGGTCACGCCGCAATGTAAGGTTGTATTTACAGTTTCATCGGTTACAAAGGGAACTTCGTTCATACAGGTGGTATCGGGTATATAATAAAAATCCATTACAACCGATACGTTACCTGAAGAAGCCCCCGGCATACTGCAATCACCTGTCAAGTCGAGTTTAAACATGGCTTTGGTTAAGTCGAATTTTGACGGCACGGGTAATTCATAAATTGCCGTTACAACATTTGTTGAGGAATTGTATTCAAGGGAATTTGCCGTCCATTCAACATTGTTGTAAAATTCAAGGTTCGAATAAGAAAGCCCTCCAGGAAGAGTAAAAACAACCTTATATCTGTCACCTGACCCGTGCGGCAAATCATTATTAATTGTATTTATGGTAAAATCAAACTCTTTTGTTTCGCCGTTGGAAATATCCGTGGGTATTTCATTAAACATAGTCATATATGTATTATTCTCATTTTGCCCCACTTTCGAATCGGAATAAGAATTGTTTCCGCACACATCCTCATAACCGATATCACATTTCCAGCCTTTAACCAAATCACCCTCACTTACATCAATATTACAGTGATACATGTCGAAAGTGATGGTAATGGAGGATCCGGCCTCCAAATCGGGCAAATCCAGGGTTACTTTCCCGATGGGATTGCTTCCCAGACAACTGTAATCACCCGAATTAACTGTAGTATAGGTTTGCGACGGGGTAATATATGCAGAGGCACCGCCATCAATGGAATAGGTAATATTATCAGGGTCTATTCTGGAAAAGATGTACTGTTCGTACCCGGAACCGGTGGATTTATAAATATCAAGCTGAAGGTTTACGGCTTTACCCTGGCCATTGTTTGTAAGTGTGATGGTTTGGGTGGAAGCATCACCCGACCCGAAACAGGAACTCAATTCTTCAGATGTTGAAATACTAATAGAAGGTGTAGCAAGACTAATGGAAGTGTATGCATGGTATTCATCACTGTACCGGTCGCTGTCACACCCCCAGACAGTTTGAATTACACTGCCGACGGTACCGCTTGTACACCCTGCTGCTTTTATGGTTTCGGTAACCGTAAGGCTTTCATTCTGATCGAAATAACCATCCCCGTTTCCAACGGAGGAAAAATCGGATGAAGAAAATGATATCTCGGAACCGGTACCGTCCAGTGTACCTTTATCTACCGACAATATTTCAATCCCGGCATCATGAGAATCATGGATTTTAAATGACGAAACCCTGCCATTTCCACTATTCATAACCGTAATTGTACGTGTATATGTTTCCTGTGAATAAATGGAATAGGATGAAGGCGATATGGAAGTAACCGGTAAAACACCGTAATAAAGGTCGTATGCCGATGAAGTTTGGGACCCGCTTCCTCCGGTAAAAGTAACAGATACATCGTTACGAAGAATATTACCTCCCTGAACATAATCTATGGCAGCCATTTTTGCCTCCATATCAATTGAAAATGTCATGGTACTGTCCACAGGAAGCGGGTCGGAGCCGAGAACTATGGAAGACAAATTGGAAATATTAACTTCATGAATATTGTAAGATGTACTTTCCGAAATACTCCCCTGACTATATTGAATACCGGTGGGAAATGTTAAATTGATAAGAACATTTTGCATTGCAGTTGATCCGGTATTTGTAATATTAATGGTAATTGTTTCCGGATTGTCGCAAACCGTAATGTTTGACGGGCTCGTTACCGAAATACTACATGTCTGCGATTGGACATTAAAACCGAAAAACATAGAAATCATGAAAGTAACAAGAAAAGAAACTCCGTTCATACTAAATTTAAAAGGGGTAACCGCTTTTTTCATAACCAACTCTTTTTGTTTCTGTAACAAAAAGAATTATGCCACACTACATCAGACTGAAATACAGCACCAATCAGGTTATGAAAAAGTTTTTCCCGTTTCAAAATGAAACGCATATAAATAAAAAAGCACTTCAGCTAATCATCTTTTCGAACTCCTCCTCCGAGATAATGGGGATGCCAAGTTTTTTGGCCTTTTCCTTTTTGGCAGGGCCCATATTGGCACCGGCAAGCACATAATCGGTTTTTGATGAGATGGAACTGCTGTTTTTACCGCCGTAGCGCTCAATAAGTTTCTTAATTTCGTCCCGCGAATGGCGCTGGAAAACACCGCTTACCACAAAGGTTCTGCCCCCGAGAACATCGGTTACCGGTTCGGCATTTTCCTCCTTTATTTCCATTTGGACACCATGATTGCGCAACCGTTCGATAATTTGCAGATGTTCTTCTTTTTTGAAATAATCGATTACTGCCCCCGCTATTTTTTCTCCTATCTCTTCCACATTTACCAGTTCGTCAAAAGAGGCATTTCTCAGGTTGTCAATAGATTTGAAATGAAGCGCCAGTTTTTTGGCCACCGTTTCGCCAACATATCTAATGCCCAAAGCATACAAAACACGCGGAAAGGGCACCTTTTTCGACGCTTCAATACCTTTAAGAATATTCTCGGTGGTCTTCTCCCTGAAACTTATCTTTTTCTCTTTTTTCCCATCCTCAGCCGGAATGATTTTTTCAAGACCGAACAGTTTATCGTATGTAAGGTCGTACAAATCGGCAACATTTTTTACCAGACCACTGTCGTATAAAATCTCGATTTTCCCTTCGCCGAGGCTGTCGATATTCATGGCTTTGCGCGAAATAAAATGCTCCAGTTTACCCTTAATCTGCGGGGGACAACCATCCTCGTTGGGGCAATAGTGTGCCGCTTCACCCTCTTTTCTGACCAAAGGCGTACCGCATTCGGGACAATCCGTTATAAAAATCACCGGTTGGGCATCCGGGGGTCTTTTTTCCAGGTTAACCCCCACGATTTTCGGGATTATTTCCCCGCCCTTTTCCACATACACCATATCGCCGATACGTACATCAAGGGTTTTTATGATATCGTAATTGTGCAGGCTGGCGCGTTTTACCGTGGTTCCGGCAAGAAACACGGGTTTCAGGTTGGCCACCGGCGTTATGGCTCCCGTCCTGCCCACCTGGTAATCAATGGAAAGCAGTTCGGTTTCCACACGTTCGGCTTTAAACTTATAAGCAATGGCCCAGCGGGGACTTTTGGCAGTATAGCCCAACTCTTTTTGCAACTGCAAATCATTAACTTTTATCACAATACCGTCAATATCGTAAGGCAACGACTCTCTTCCCTTGTCCCAGTCGTTGATGAACTCGGTAATTTCATCCATGTTTTTACACAGGGCAATGTTTTTCGAAACCTTAAAACCCAGTTTTGCAGCATATTTCAGACTTTCGTAATGGGTTTTTATTCCGGGCAGTTCATGGGGGATGTAGTATAAAAAGCAGTCGAGGCCGCGGCGGGCCACTTCTGCGGGGTCCTGCATTTTTAATGATCCGGCCGCGGCATTGCGCGGATTGGCAAAAGGTGCCTCTCCAATCTCTTCACGCTCGCGGTTCAGCCGTTTAAAAGCATCGTGCGGCATAAACACCTCACCCCTGATTTCCAGTTCGGGTGGATAATCTCCCCTCAGGCGAAGCGGAATACTCCGGATGGTTTTCACGTTGTGCGTTACATCATCGCCCCGCACACCATCGCCGCGCGTTACGGCACGCACCAGCAGTCCGTTTTCATATGTCAGGCTGATGGAAAGCCCGTCGTATTTCAGTTCGCACACATACTCCACCGCACGCCCCGTAAGTTTTTGCACCCTTGCATCAAACTCCTTTATTTCGCCGATGGAATAGCTGTTCGACAACGACATCATGGGATATTTATGGGTCACCGTGGCAAACTCCTTTACCGGCTCCCCCCCTACCCGCTGCGTGGGCGAATCAGGAAGCGCAAATTCAGGAAACTGCTTCTCCAGCGCCTCTAATTCTTTCATCTTTTGGTCAAACTCATAATCACTGATAACCGGCTGATTTAAAACATAATAACGGTAATTATGCTCTTGCAGTTCACGGGTTAGTTGTTCTATTTTTTGTTTTGCTTCGTTTTTGTTCATGGTATATCTAATTTGAGTTTAAACCATAGATTTTACCACTCCACCTTCTCCCTGCTCACCGGCATGGTCATACATCTGGCACCACCGCCGCCCCGCGACAGTTCGTTTCCTTTTATGGTTACCACCACCTTTTTGTAATCGTTAATATCCGTCTTTCCGGCAGCAACATCGGCAGCAACCAGCACTTCGTAACCTTTCTTATTCAGTGCTTCTATGGTATTTACGTTTCTTGCATATCCGATAATTTTTCCCGGCGCCAAAGCAAAAAAGTTGGCACCACT
Source organism: Bacteroidales bacterium (assembly GCA_027022105.1). Taxonomy (GTDB): domain Bacteria; phylum Bacteroidota; class Bacteroidia; order Bacteroidales; family F082; genus Sulfidibacterium. The sequence continues at coordinate 10,852 of JALVZH010000190.1, forward strand.
TTGCCACTGCTCGCGCTCCATTACGTACAAATCGTTTTCGCCGCCACAGTAAACGGGCTCCAAATCCAATCCCAGTTTTTGCAAAGCATCCGGAAGGTTTTTTTCCTCTTTTATGGAAACAACCTTGTTACCGTCGATGGTAAGATGAATGGTAAGATGACGCGTAGAGTGCAAAATCAGTGGCTCGAATATCATGCACTGATCTTTGTCGAGCATGGTAAAAGTCATGTCGAGGTGGATAAACGACTCCGGTTTTAGCGGCAGTTCCTGCACCAAAATATGTTTTACCCCGGGTTTTGTTTTCATATGTTCAATAATGCTGTCGATACCCTGCGAGGTAGTGCGTCCGCCCGTTCCAATAAGCAATATATCCTCCCTTACCACAAGCACATCGCCGCCTTCGATGGTACCGCGTCCTGTTTTGTCGTACAGTTTTACCGCATCAATGGTATTGTTTTTCACATGCGGGTTATACTGAAAAATGGTCTCCATAATCAAAGCTTCCCTGTCGCGGACACTGTTTGCCATTTTTCCTATCATCACCTCATTGCCAACGGTAAAGCTGGCATCGCGGGTAAAAAAGAAATTGGGTAGCGGATGAACGCAATATCTTTCATTGTCCAAAAAGCGTGTAAGGTTGTTTTTCACCATCTCCACTCCTTCTATCAGCTGCCGGGCAAGCAGTTCAGGCTCCATCTCTTTCAGGTGCTCACAAATCTGATAGTTGTAATTGTATTCCACCCTGCAAATCTTTTCGATGAGCGACTCGCGTGCCACAGGGTTTTTCATCACCTCCTCCAAAAGCTCCCTTACCTCAAATACATTGGCATAACGTTTCAACACATTCATAAAGTTGTTGTACTCGGGCAAGGCTATGGCCAGGTTCAGAATGTCGCTGTACAAAGCCCTTTCGGCATTTTCCGGGGTCATGTTTTCCACTTCCTCTCCCGGAACGTGAATAATAACCGTATTGAGTTTCCCTATTTCCGACTGTATGTTTGCTTGTATGTTTTTCATAAAATCTATTTTTCAGGTGTGGGGTCAATATATTCATAATTATTGCCCATTATATGTAAAAATTTAAGAAAGTCTTCATACCGTATTACAACGCTGGCCGTATTGTCGTTGGGATGAAAACTGATTTTGTCTGCATTTTTCAGTTGTTTGTCCAAAAAAAGATGGACATGGTGCTCCGTATCGTTGAGCAGCCCGAAAGGTGATACCGAACCGGGTTTTACACCAAGATATTTTTCAAGCCTCTTTTCTGAACCGAAAGTGAGCTTTCCCTGTTTCAACTGTTTTTCAAGACTGTGAATATCAAACGGCGTGGTGTCTTTTATTATTACCAGATAGTGCCGGTTTCCCTTGTGGTTCCTGAAAAAGAGGTTTTTGCAATGCATGGCATCAATGTCTTTCCAGTATTTCAGGGCTATTTCAATGGTATCCAAGGGGGGGTGTTCGTAAATTTCGTATTCAATGCCGTTTGCCGCCAAAAAATCCAAAACTTTTTTTCTGTTCTCTTCTCTTGTCATTTCACATTAATTATTAATACCCGTCCGGGAATGGCAATTTTAAATCGAATGCAAAGGTAGGGAAAGAATGCGGAATTCCGGATGTAAGAGTTCGGATGAATTATTATTACAATTTCCGGTTTATTTTTTTTTGTGGCGGCCGGGCGGGCTGTCCGCTTG
>JALVZH010000190.1:12552-28555 GCA_027022105.1 Bacteroidales bacterium
GTCCGCTTGTAGTCCTCGCCGGCAAGGCTGTTCGGCTATTATGCGGCTGCGGGGTCTTCACTCACCGTTCAGCCTCCTCGCCGCAAGCCTCACAAGCCCCGCCGGCTGCGGGCTACCGCTCCCATCCCTGCCGCTGTTTGACCTGACGGGCTGAACGCTGATTTGCGGGTCGGATCCCGTCAGGTCGAAAAATATGATAAATTGATAACATTTCTTCACCGGTTTTGTCATGTTCCGATCCGTATCAGGCGGAGAAGAATCTCCCCTAATGCTTCTTCTCCAATTTGCAATACGGTACGGATAACATTCGGAGATTCATCGGGCATGCCTGTAAACCTGACGGATCGAACGCCAGTTTGCGGGATGGACTCCGTCAGGTTGAAAAAAATCCCACTCAATGCGTCCCATTTCCGATCTGTTTTAGGCGAAAAAGACTTCTTAAATCTGACATCTTACACGTGTCTGCCTCTGGCTGATCGGATGTCTTACATCAAATCACCGGTTTTGTCACGTTCCAACCCAGCTTAGGCGGAGAGGAATCTCCCTCACATTTTTCTTAATAAACACTTTGTCGCAAATCAACATACAGGTGGTTAAATCAATCGTAGATTCTTCGTGAGCCGCTTCCCTCACAGGCCTTCTTATCGGCTCACTCAAAACCCGCCAAAACCTGAATTCCCTTTTTTACCGCACCGCACTCCGCAAAGCTTCGTACGGTGCTAAAAATATTTCACCCTTTCAGGGTGAACCCATCCCTTCCGCAACTTCCGTTCTTAATTCTTACATCTGACATCGGATATCTTACATAAAACATAATACATATTTAAGCGTGTCCCCTCAGGCGGTGCCCTCTGAATTGCCGGGTGTGGTGTGTGTTTTGTTTTCCCACCCCTCCTTGCTCATTGAGCGTTGAACATTGAATATTGCTCATTTCCAATTCATTCTTAAATCCTTAATTCTTCTTTCTTCAATAAATCAACATTCGACATTCGTTAATCGTTATTCGTTATTCAATTCTTTTCAACCTGTCGGGTCTCCTACCCGCATTTCCACTTTCGACACCGACAGGTTTACTTCTTGTTCCTCTCCCGCTTCCCAATTCCGGTCCGCCTCAGGCAGATTGGAGTTAAAATAAAATAAGGAGAAAGAAACCCGGAACCTGAAACCTGAAACCAGGAACTTTTAAACAACTTCAATGAAAAGGTACGGGTATAAAGTTCTCAAGCGGTTTTCTTTTTTGACAATTCCCAGTAAAAATCCGGCTCTCCCTTGTCTATCCCTTCGGGTGCCAATTGAAGGCCAGTAGGCGGGAGTTACTATTTTATTTCCGGGTGTTTTCAATCTTAACTCATAAACATAAATCACCGGATTAAATAACACATCGGTAACCCAAAGGTTGTAGCTTTTCACGGCATTCCCTTTATCTTCTTCGGATTTAGTATTTTCTTCAACCTTAACTTCAAAGCCGTTGTGTTCCAGAAGTTTTTTCAAAAATTCCATTCTTTTGACAGAAATACTTTCTTCAACCAGCCGGCAAAGAACGCCGTCAATTTCTTTTTCTTTATGAGCTCCGGTAAAAGGCATAATCAAATCTTTTTTTTAAAATACAACTGAACTTAACGACATCAGATATTCGAAAATACCGCTTAAAAATCCAACGGCAAAAATACCGAGTGCACAAATTACAAGGCTGATACGCATGGGCAAAGAACTTTTAAATGCAGCTACGGGCGTATCCGTTTTATCAATAAACATTGCTTTAACAACGCGCAAGTAGTAATAGAGGGATATGGTTGCATTAATTACTGCAATCAAAATCAGAATAAAGTAGCCTTGGCTGCCTGCCGAAGTAAAGAGGAAGAACTTGCCGAAAAATCCGGCTACTGGCGGAATACCTGCCAAAGAGAACATGGAGAGCATCATCAGCAGGCTGAGTTTGGGATTGGTGGAATAGAGACTTTTGTAGCCCGATATCTCCTCAACTCCCGTGGCATTGGAAATGGCTGCCGCCACACCGAAAGCTGCAAGGTTGGTAAATACATACACCAGAATATAATAGACCAGAGTAGTCATTCCCAGTGCACCGGTTCCCATAATACCCAAAATAATGTATCCGGCCTGTGCTATGGAAGAAAAAGCGAGAAAACGCTTTATATTGTCCTGCCGCAGGGCAAACAGGTTACCTATGGTCATGGTCAATACGGCCAGTGCGTATAAGGCCGTTTCCCAAATATGAACAATGTTTTTAAATACGGTAAACAGAATAATGGCAAAGATAAATGCGGCGGCACCTTTTGAAACTACCGACAGAAATGCCGTAACGGTAACGGGTGCGCCTTCGTAAACATCGGCTGCCCACAGATGGAACGGCACCAGAGAAAGCTTGAAACCAATTCCGCTGACAAAGAAAATAAACCCTAAAATCATTAAAGGAGAATCGGTAACTTTAAGTGCAATATCTTTAAAATAGATGGAACCGGTGGCACCGTAAATCATTGATATTCCGAAAAGCAAAACACCCGACGATAAAGCGGAAAGCAAAATCAGTTTAATACCGGCTTCGGCCGAACGGCTTTTATACTTGTCGTATGCAGCCATACCTGCCAACGGAATACTGGCTGTTTCCAAACCGATGAAGAAAGTCAGAAAATCGCCCGAAGATATCATATAATCCATTCCTACCATCAGCATAAGCAGCACGGCAAAATACTCTGCAATTTTCTCTGCATTAAGTTTTTGACGCAGGTAAGATTCCGACTGCAAAAAGATAATCAGCACCGCTATATTGAGTATGTCTTTCATTACATCGGTCAAACGGCTGCTTTCGAACGAACCGCCAAACAGTACTCCTGTTCCGGTGGGAATAAAGCTGACAACGGTTACTACAAAAAACAGTATCAGCGAAAAATTGATGATTCCCGGTTTTTTCTCATCCGGACGGAAGATGTCGGCAATAAGGATTATTACCGCCGATATCAGGAGCAGCAGTTCATGCTTCATCAACAACACATCATGAAAATTATTCATATTCTCCGTATTTATTATGTTCTTTATATCAAACTATTCAATAATTTATTAATGCAGAAACATCGAAATTTTATCGATGAAAGGCTGCAAACTTCCCAAAATAGTATCGGACAGCCACAACGGCAGCACACCGATACCTGCAATGGCAGCCAAAAGCGTTATGGTACTTACGCGTTCATACCATTTTGCATCCGTCAGTTTCAAATGCTCCTCGTGACGTACCGGGCCGAGCAACAGTATTCCCACAACCCGTAAAATATAGACGGCTGTTACCACAATAGACGAAACCGCCATAATGGTAGCAACACGGTGGAACGTATCGGCATGTTGGAACGCGCCCACAAAGATGGCCATTTCAGCCACAAAACCGCTGAAACCCGGAAGTCCGAGCGAAGCAAAACCTGCAATCATATACATTACCGACAAAAAGGGTATAACTTTCATCAGCCCGCCCATTTCATCAATATTACGGGTATGCGTACGTCCGTAAATCATTCCTATCAAAGCAAAAAACAGGGCTGTCATCAAACCATGCGAAATCATTTGCAGCATGGCACCGTCAAGTGCCGTTTTGTTCATCATAAGCAGGGCAAAAAGGATAATACCCACATGGCTTACCGACGAATAGGCATTGATGTATTTAAGGTCTTTTTGCATAATGGCGCCAAAGGCTCCGTAAACCACACTGATTGAGGTCAAAATAATAAATATCCAGGCCATTTCGGTGGCTGCTTCGGGCATCAGGAACATGGCCACGCGAAAACAGCCGTAAGCCCCCAGCTTCATAAGAACGCCGGCATGCAGCATGGAAACAGCCGTAGGTGCCGAAGCATGACCGTCGGGCGACCATGTATGGAACGGAAACAGAGCACCCAACACCCCGAAGCCCACAAATGTCAGCGGAAAGAAAAAGCGTTGCGCGGCAATGGGAATATCCACTTTGGCAATCTCCAGAATATTAAATGTATATTGACCGCCGTCAGGGGCCGAATTGTAATAGAGCCCGAAGATACCCACCATCAGAAATGCCGAACCGGCCATAAGCATCAGTGTAAGTTTCATGGCCGAGAACTCTTTGGGTCCCGTACCCCAGATACCGATAAGCAGATACATGGGAATAACGGCAAGCTCGTAAAAGAGAAACATGGTAAATAAATCGAGCGAAATAAAAAACCCGAATACTCCGGTAGCAAGCAGGATAAGAGTGATAAAAAACTCCCGCGGAAGATACTCCATGGTCCACGAGGCAAAAACACCGGCAAAGGTAATAATAGCTGTAAGAGCTATCATTGCCACCGCAATACCGTCAACCCCGACCGTATAATGAATATTCAAGGTGGGGAACCAAACATGGTCGGAAACCAAAATCATATCCTGAAAATTCCCGGCACCCTTTACCGAAAGGTAATAAAAAACAAGATAAGCTGCCAACAACAGTTGAATGCTCATCCCAATGGCAGAAACAACCCTTGTTCCTTTCAAATCTTTGGTAAAAAGGATACCTGCTACGGTTAAAACAGGAATTATAACCAAAAAACTCAGTATGTCCACGTTTCTGTATTTTTAAATTATCAAATTCATTTTTTTTTCTATCCGAAATAATAAAGCAGCGTTAACACAAATGCGATGGCACCGGCCACATATACAAATGCATATTGCTGCAATTCACCCGACTGCATTCCTTTTATAAGTTTTGCAATCCTGAGTGTGGTATGCCCTACCCCAACCATAAAACCATCGACAATGTGTCTGTCGAACCAGGCAACGGGACGGGCTATACCGTTAAAAATTATTTTTTTGGTAACAAAAAGGTAAATCTCATCAATATAAAACTTATGGTACGCCCAGGTATAGAAAGCTCCGAAAGAGGATGCAATCTTATCGGGAATATTGTTCTCTTTTTTATATAAAATCCAGGCAACTACAATTCCGGTAACACCTACAAGAACCGAAAACAGCGGAATTAAGATTTCCGAATGCACCTCCATCGGTTTTTTATCGGCGGTTACCAAATCGTGCATGGGAACAAAACCGGCAAAGGCCGATGCCAGTGCAAGGAAAATCAACGGAACAAGCATATTCATGGGCGACTCGTGCGGTTTTTTCTCATATACGGGGTCTTTGGCCCAGAAAATATTAAAATAGAGTCTGAAAATATAAAACGAGGTTAATCCGGCCGTAATAAATTCGGTCCAGAACAGAAGTTTGTTGTGTTCGAAGGCAGCGGCAATAATTTCATCCTTACTGAAAAATCCGGCAAACGGCGGAATACCCGAAATAGCCAGTGCGGCAACGAGAAAAGTAATATGTGTAACGGGCATGTACTTTCGCAATCCGCCCATATCCTGCATCATATTGGAATGTACCGCATGAATAATGGAACCGGCGCCAAGGAAAAGTAATGCTTTGAACATGGCGTGGGTAAAAAGATGGAACAAACCACCCATGTATCCCAATCCTTCGGCACCATGGTAATGTGAAACACCAAGCCCCACCATCATATAACCTATTTGCGACAGCGTGGAATAAGCCAGCACACGTTTTATGTCGAACTGGGTCATGGCAATAACGGCGGCAAAAAGCGAAGTAAAACCACCCACGTAGCCGATAAAAAGCAATACTTCCGGCGTACGGAAATAGTAAACCGGAAACATACGTGCCACAAGATAAACACCCGCAACCACCATGGTGGCAGCATGTATCAATGCCGAAACGGGTGTGGGGCCTTCCATGGCGTCGGGAAGCCAGATGTGTAACGGAAACATGGCCGATTTTCCGGCTGCTCCCATAAATATCAGAACCATAGCCCACGACAGTACCGAAAGCCCCATAAAGGTCAGCCCTTCAATTCCTGTAAATGCATTCGAATTGGGATTGGTTATGACATCAAAATCAAATGTCCGTGTAAAATAGGAAAGCAATAAAATTCCGATAAGAAAACCGAGGTCGGCAAACCGGGTAACAATAAAAGCCTTTTTAGCGGCTGCAACGGCAGACGGTTTGCTGTAATAAAAGCCTATGAGCAGAAAAGAGCTTGCTCCCACCAGTTCCCAAAAGATATACATCTGGAAAATATTGGTAGCCAAAACCAACCCCAGCATGGAAAAGGTAAAAAGCGAAAGGAAAGCATAAAAACGCTGAAATCCTTTCTCGCCTTTCATGTATCCGAAACTGTAAATGTGTACCATAAAAGATATGGTTGTAACCACTACGAGCAGAAGTACGGATATGGGGTCGAGCAACACGCCCATGTGAATTTGCAAAGTATCGGTAAACGAAAGCCAGAGCGAGTTAAAAGGGATAATGGTTTGATAGACCTCTGCCGGTTCGGCAAAAAAGTAGAACCAGGCCGTAACATAAGCCAAAACAAAAGATACGGCAAGGCCGGCAGTTCCCAATATTCCCGAAACCACAGGTTTCCATTTCATACCAAAAAGCCCTGTGATGACGAACATCACCATGGGAATTAACGGAATTAAAACAGTATATGAATAATCAATCATTTGACTTATATTTTTTTAATATTTCATTTCATTCACCTTTTCGGCATCTATATTCTTTATTCTGCGGTAGATATTAATAATCAACGCTATGGCGACAGAGGCTTCGGCAGCAGCAATGGCCACAATAAAAAGCCCGAAAAACTGTCCCTGAATGGCATCGGGATAGAGATACCGGTTGAATACAAGAAAATTAATTACCACCGCGTTAAGTATCAACTCTACCGACAGCAGTATGGTAATTAAATTTTGCCTGATGATAAATCCCGTAACACCGATAAAAAACATAAGGGTGCTTACAACCAAAAAATGATATACGGATATTTCCTGTACCATAGCTTTTTAATTTGATGTTTTTTCTTTTTTAGCAACCAAAATAGCCACCACCAGAGATGCCAGCAGCAGAACACTGATAAGCTCGAAAGGCAACACAAAACCGTTTTTTCCGGTTCCCAGCAATTGGGTTCCGATGGTCTGCATGTTTACATTCAGGCTCTCAACATTATCGTTTTTCAAAAAGGGATGCCCGAAAACAACCCAGAGTACCGTAGCGGTACCGGCAACGAATGACGACCATCCCATCCACAGTTTCCAGGCGGCGGGTCTTTTAAAGCTTTCGCTAATGTGGCTGGTAAGCAAAATACTGAAGATTATCAGCACCACAATACCGCCGGCATAAAGCGTAAGCTGAACCGCTGCCAGAAACTCGTATTCGAGCAAATAGTAGAGCCCGGCAGTAGCCACCAATACAAACAACAGATAAACAGCCGCCCTGAGCATTTTCTTTGAGGTAATCGTGAGCAAAGAAAAAATCAGAATTACGGCCGATAATAAATAAAACATGAATATATTTAATGTCATGACTTCACCTCCTTCTCTTTCTTTTCTTTCTTTTTAAGCGACGATCCGGGTTTGTTCAGCACCTTGGTCAACTTGGAACGGTCGAAAACGGCATGTTCAAAGTCCTGACCCCAGGCCAATGCATTGGACGGACAGGTTTTAATACACAGTTCGCAAAAAGTACACATGGAAAGGTGGTAAATGTGTTTGTCAATCACTTTCACCATTTTTCCCTCTTCGTTGGGAACCCTTTTGGTAATAATCTCAATGGATCCGTTGGGGCAGTTCAATTCGCAAATGCCGCAACCCGTGCAACGGTGTTGGTTATTTTCGTCGTGGGGCATGGTCACTTCGCCTTTAAACCGGTCTGTCATTTTAAGTACAGCCCTGTTTTCGGGATATTGTTCGGTTACAATTTCGCCGGGGTGCACAAAATAGTTGCCGGTTACACGCATGCCCGCCCATAAGGTTCGAACCCCTTTAAATATATCACTAAAGTATTTTACAACTTCATTCATACCTGTTTTTTATTTTCAGTTAAAAGTACCAACCCATCAACACCACAAACGATATCAATACAATATTGAGCAAACTCAGCGGCAAAAGGTATTTCCACTCAAGCGTAAGAAGCTGGTCGATACGCAGGCGGGGAAACGTCCATTTAAACCACATAATCAAATAGATAACAAAAAATGTTTTTCCAAAGAACCAGACAACTGACGGGATGTAATCCATAATGTTGTTAAAAGCATCCCAATGTCCTATATGAAGGGGCATCCATCCGCCGAGGAACAGCGTAGCGGCAATACCTGCCACAAGAAACATATTCATGTATTCGGCGAGGAAAAAGAATGCGAATTTAATGCCCGAGTATTCGGTGTGGAAACCGGCTGTCAGTTCCGATTCGGCTTCTGCAAGGTCGAACGGCCCGCGGTTAATTTCGGCGGTAGCGGCCACAAGGTAAATCAAAAAAGCGATGACAGCGGGAATGTGCCCCTTGAATATCCACCATCCGTCGGCCTGACTTTCGATAATGGTTGACAATTGCATGGAACCTGCAAACACCACCACAGCCATCAACGACAAGCCTACCGAGAGTTCGTAACTTACAATTTGCGCACCACTGCGCATGGCTCCGATAAGGGAATATTTGCTGTTGCTCGACCAGCCGGCAATAAGAATACCCACAACGCCGAGCGATGACACCGCAATGACATAGAAAATACCGATATTCAAATCAAGCGCCTGCAAACCTTTGGCAAACGGCAGGGCAGCCATAGCCATAAACGAGGCAATCATCACGATAAAAGGTGCCAGATTAAACAGAAAGTTATCCGCTTTTTTAATATGAATAAGTTCTTTGGTAATCAGTTTGATAAGGTCGGCAATGGTTTGCAGCATACCCCATTTACCCACACGGTTGGGGCCGATACGGTTTTGCATTACCGCACAAACCTTACGCTCGAGATAGACAAGAAAAAGCCCTAACAATGCGTAAAAGGTTAAAAACAGCAAGCCGATAAGAACCAGTTCGACGGTAACCGCCAATCCCGGTGACATTGCTTCATGAAGACTTTTATCAATGCTTGCCGTAAGTGTTGAAAAACTGTAAATTTCCAATATCATAATGTTCAAATTTATCGGTCAATATCAGGAATTACCAAATCGAGCGAACCGCTTATTGCCACCAGGTCGGCTATCAGGTGACCTTTCGACAATGCGTTCAGAACAAATAAATTACTAAAGTTGGGCGTACGAAATTTGATACGGTAAGGATGTTTCTTTCCGTCGCTTACAATGTAAATTGCCAACTCGCCGCGTGCCGTTTCCACCCGCTGAAAATATTCCCCTTCGGGAAGTTTTATTATGGGTTTCATCTTTGCGGTAAAATCTCCCTGCGGAATATTGTCGGCCACTCTTTCGAGGATGTTCAGCGACTCTTCCATCTCTTCCATGCGTACCAGATAGCGGGCAAACGAGTCGCCTTCATCATGCAATATCTCCTTAAATTCAATATCTTTATACAATCCGTAAGGTGCCACTTTGCGCACATCGCACGAAAAACCGGAACCACGTCCCGAAGGCCCCGTAACACCGAAAGCAATTGCCCTCTCTTTTGTCATTTTTCCGATACCCTTGGTACGGTTATGAAAAATTATGTTATCGGTAAGCAACTGCTTGTATTCGGGAAGTTTTTTACGGAAATATTTAACGAACTCCATGGTGTGTTTCTGGAAATTGGGATGCACATCATGCAACAGTCCGCCGGGGGTATTAAAACTGTGCAGCAACCGGGAACCGAAAGATTCTTCGAATATGGCAAGGATTTTTTCGCGGTCGCGTAATCCGTAAAAGAAAGTTGTAAGTGCTCCCAAATCCATTCCGAAAGCACTCCACCACAAGTGGTGCGATGCAATACGGTTCAACTCGTCAAGAACTACCCGGATGTATTTCACCCGCTCGGGGACTTCTATCTGCAAAGCATTTTCTACTGCAAGGCAAACGGCCTCATTGTTCATGTGTGCCGAGAGGTAGTCCATTCTGTCGGTAAGATGGATAATCTGCTTGTAAGTATCCGCTTCGCTCATTTTCTCGATAGCCCTGTGGATATAGCCGATGTGAGGAATCAGATATTTAACGGTTTCACCGTTCAGGCAGACCTCCAACCGCAGTACCCCATGAGTAGAAGGGTGCTGTGGCCCCATATTTACAATATAATCGTCATCTTCCCTGACAATAATATTTTTTATTGCTTCTTCACTCATATTAATTGGGTAGTTCAATTATATTAATATCGTCTTTAAAATCTTTTCGCAAAGGATATCCGTAGTCGTCTTCAAGGAAAAGACGGCGCAAATCGGGATGATTGTTAAACTTAATACCGAACATATCGAACGCTTCCCGTTCGTGGTATTCGGCAGTAACCCAAACATCCGAAACCGTATCCACATGCGGATTGTTGCGCTCTGCAATATCGGTTTTTACCACAACCAGATCATGTGTCCGGGTGGATTCAACATGATAAACAACCGTAAATTTCGTAACAAAATCCACTGCGGTAAGGCTGATGAGATAATCGAACGGAATATCTTCGTTATCTCTTAATTTCAATGCCGTTTCGTGCCATTTGTCGGCCGGAATGGTCAGCTCTACATACTGTTTTCCTTCGTTTATTTCGGCATAAGGAAGCAAACCGGCCATAAAGGATTTCAAATCTTCATTACTTCTCATCGCTCACCGGTTTATTATTGTTTTCTTTTTTCTTACCTGCCACTGACTTGGCTTTGATTTTCCTTTGCAACTGCATTACACCGTAAAGCAAAGCTTCGGGTCTCGGGGGACAACCTGGAATATAAACATCCACCGGCAGAACATGATCAACACCTCTGACCACCGAATAGTTATTGTAATAAAAAGGCCCTCCCGACACGGCACAAGCTCCCATGGCAATAACATATTTGGGCTCTGCCATCTGGTCGTACAACCGTTTTAATATGGGAACCATTTTGTGTACAATGGTGCCGGCTACCACAATAACATCGGCCTGCCGCGGTGTAGCCCGATATACCTCGATACCGAACCGTGCAAAATCGTACCGGGGCGCTCCGGCAGCCATCATCTCTATTCCGCAACAGCTTGTTGCAAAAGTTAACGGCCAAATGGAATTGGATCGTCCCCAATTAAGCACATCATCAACAGTTGTAAGAAAAACATTGTTTCCCAACTCTTTTAACGACTCCAGGGTTTCGTTGTCCTTGAAGTCTTCATTTTTCATCGATTTGATTTTTATACCCATTTCAGCGCTCCTTTCTTCCATGCATACAACAGCCCGAGACCGAGTATGAAAAAGAAAATAATGATTTCGATAAATGCCCTGAGTCCCACAGTTTTCATAACCACAGCCCACGGAAAAAGAAAGACCGTCTCCACATCGAAAATCAGATAAATAATGGCAAAAAGATAATACCCCACGTGAAACTGTATCCAGGTGGGGCCTTCGGTGGGAATGCCACATTCGTACGGTTCAAACTTTTGAAGGTTAAATGATTTGGGGGCTACCAGCGAGGCAAAAACGATACCGCCTCCCACAAGTACAATGGCAACGACGAAAAATAAAATTAACGTTTCTCCATTCATATAACTACCTATATAGATTTATAGATAAAATTTGCGCTGCGAATGTAGAAGATTATTCAGATTTCAAATACCATTTCCTGCAATATTTTATAACAACAGGATTATTTATTTTTAGTCTAAATTTTTAATAAGGACTCTGAACAGGAATCGAAAGGCACTTTGGTTACCGTGAAATAATAACATTTTACCCCTCAAAATCAAATCATTACACAACAATTTTTTCGTTGGATTTTCAGGTCTCAAAAGATAAGAATCAAGAGACAAAAAGTTTCTTTTCCTTAATGGTTTTGGCCACATTCATCGGAACGTATCGCTCCCATTCGGGGTTTCCGTCCTTTATCATATCCAAAACCGTATGCGAATCAATATAAAGCTGCTCGGTCATTCCGGTTTTCAAATCGAGGATAAAACGGTTATGCTTCAGGTAGCGGAAAAGCAGTTGTACATCCTCATCCATTTTGATATCGGACGAAGAGATCAGACGCCCCTCCTCTTTTCTTAAAGTGGGATAAACATACAACTTCATATTCAACGGGAACATTTTTCCCACCGCCTCAAGGATGCCGCCTTTCAGATGGGTATAATACCGTTTATCAACTACCTTTTCAAGTGTGGGAACCCCCATTACAATCCGTAATTTTTTCAGTTTGAACTGAGTGAAAAACTCCACCAGTTTGTAATACTCACGAATGTCCGACACCATAACGTTCTGTCCTATGTCGTTCAGCATGTTCACCCGCTCCAGGAAGTCGCGTTCGTCCAACTCTCCGTCCGACAGCAGGTTGTTCAGCGATATTTCGCAAAACGACAGGGTGTTGTCGGGTTCGTAATCCTCATCTTTTTGAAAAAGTTCCATACTTTTTCGCAGGATGTCCCTTGTTACGTATATAATGGGGCGGAAACTTCCGCGCAGCGTCAGGACGTTTTTTTTGTACAACATATCCGACGGCGGATGCACATTCCCGTCTTTATCGAACATCATGGCATGCGAAAGCCCCAGTTTTACCAGTTGGACGGCCAGCAGCCGGTTATCCACATAATCAAGGTCAGGCCCCGACATACGCATCATGGTAATTCTGAAACGGTCGCGGCTGAGGTCGTCCAGCAGCGAGCGGACAAAAACAACAGGATTGTCGTAGTAATATTTGCAGGCGTACAGCAGGTTCACGCCGAGAATACCCAACGTTGCCTGTTGCAGTTTGGCTTCGTTTTCCAGCAATTTTACATGGATAAGTACCATATTGGGACTGCTATCGGGGCTAAGCTGAAACTTAACGCCCATCCAGCCGTGGCTGTAGTTGGTTTTGGTATAGTTCAACACCTCAACTGTATCGGCAAAGGCAAAAAAACAGGCATCGGGTCTTTTGTTTCGCAGCAGTTTTGAAGTTTCGTGGTATTCGTGGCGCAACATTTTCAGCAGCCGGTCTTCCGAAACATAACGTCCCGGTTTGTTATCGTTGTAGTTGTAATCGCTAAAACTCTTGTCGTAAGCCGAAATGGTTTTGGCAATGGTTCCCGATGCGCCGCCGGCCAGAAAAAAATGCCGTGCTACCTCCTGTCCGCCTCCAATCTCGGCAAAACTACCGTATAGATTCGTGTCGATATTAATTTTCAATGCCTTACGGGCTGTGGGGATAATTTCGTATTGCATAATGTTTATTAATGTATCTGTTCGGGCAAAGATAAAAGAATAAGGTGATTAAGAAAAAAGATAAAAGAGACAAGAAAAAAGTGTGGACAAACCCACACCTCTAATCCTCACAATTCAGAGGCATCATCAGGCCGGCCATGCGGGAAAGAATGCCGATGAATCCCCCCTCGTGCTTCTTTTCCAATAAAATAACGTACAGGATAACATTTCGGAGATTCATCGGGCTCACCACTCTCTGGCTAACCTGTCGGAGCCCTCTGAATTGCCGGGTATGCTGTTGTTGGTTATCCCCCCCCTTGCTCATTGAGCACTTATCCGCCGCAGGCTAATATCACATAAAACATAGCACATCCCAAATCCCACATCATCCCCCTTTCTCATCCAGCAGTTTTTCCAGCTCTTTGTTTTCGTCACGCAAACGGGCAGCTTCAATAAAATCGAGTTCTTTAACCGCTGCTTTCATCTTCTTTTTGTTTTCCTCAATTACATTCAAAATCTGTTCGCGCGACATGTACTGAACAACCGGATCGGCGGCAATCCAGCTTTCCTCCTTTTCCACATAGGCTTTCTCCTCTTTTTTGGCATCGGCCACAGCCGTTTGTCCCATAATGGATTCGGTGGATTTGATAATGGGTGTCGGGGTGACATTGTGGATACGGTTATACTCCAGTTGTTTCTCCCTGCGGCGGTTGGTTTCGTCAATGGTACGCTGCATGGATTCGGTGATTTTATCGGCATAAAAGATAACCCTGCTGTCAATGTTCCGCGCTGCACGTCCTGCCGTTTGCGTCAGCGAGCGCTCCGAACGAAGGAAACCCTCTTTGTCGGCATCGAGTATGGCAACGAGCGACACTTCTGGCAGGTCAAGTCCCTCGCGCAACAGGTTTACGCCCACCAGCACATCAAAATTACCAAGCCGCAAATCCCGCATTATCTCTATCCGCTCCAGCGTATCCACATCCGAGTGGATGTATCTTGTGTTGATGTTCAGACGCATAAGGTATTTTGTCAACTCCTCGGCCATACGCTTGGTAAGGGTTGTTACCAACACCCGGTATCCTTTTTTAATGGTGTTGTCAATTTCGTCCAACAGGTCATCAATCTGATTCAGGCTGGGGCGCACCTCGATTACAGGTTCCAAAAGCCCCGTAGGACGTATTACCTGCTCAACCACCACCCCACCCGACTGTTGCAACTCATAATCGGCAGGCGTGGCACTCACATAAATCACCTGACGAGTCAGTTGCTCAAACTCCTCAAATTTCAACGGACGGTTATCCATGGCCGAAGGCAATCTGAAACCGTATTCCACAAGATTCTGCTTCCGGGAACGGTCGCCGCCGTACATGGCCCTGATTTGCGGAACGGTAACGTGGCTTTCATCTATTATAGTAATATAATCGTCGGGGAAATAATCGAGCAGGCAAAAAGGACGCGAGCCCGGTTTCCGACCGTCGAAATAGCGTGAATAATTCTCAATGCCGGAACAGTAGCCCAATTCGCGCAACATCTCAATATCGTAGCTTACCCGCTCCTGCAATCTTTTGGCTTCAAGATGTTTTCCTATTTCATGAAAATATTCCACCTGCTCCTGCAAATCCACCTGTATTTCCCTTATTGCCGACTTCATTTTATCCTGAGAGGTTACAAAAATATTGGCCGGATAGATGGTGATGTTTTCCTGTTCGATAATCCGCTTTCCGCTCACGGGGTCGAGGGTTTCGAGCGCTTCAATTTCGTCACCCCAAAACACCACCCTGAAAGCAATATCGGCATAGGCCGGAAAGATATCCACCGTATCGCCTTTCACACGAAAAGTTCCCCGTTTCAACTCCACTTCGTTCCGTGAATACAAAGCGTTTACCAGGTCGCGCAGAAACTTGTTGCGACTAACCAATTGTCCGGTTTTCAGTGTAATAACATTGTTTGTAAAATCATCGGGATTTCCAATACCGTAAATACACGACACGGATGAAACCACAATTACATCCCGTCTGCCCGAAAGTAATGCCGAGGTGGCACTCAAACGAAGTTTTTCTATTTCCTCATTAATGGAAAGGTCTTTTTCAATGTAAGTATTTGTAACCGGAAGATACGCCTCAGGTTGATAATAATCATAATAGGAAACAAAATATTCAACGGCGTCTTCCGGAAAAAACTGTTTAAACTCACCATACAATTGGGCTGCAAGGGTTTTGTTATGGCTCAGCACCAGTGCCGGACGGTTTACCTGAGCCAGTACATTGGCAATGGTAAAAGTCTTACCCGAGCCGGTAACACCGAGCAACACCTGGCTGTCATCGCCCCGTTCCAAGCCCTCCACCAACTGGCGAATAGCTTCCGGCTGGTCACCGGTGGGTTTGTATTCGGATGTGAGTTTGAATTTCATGAATTATCCTATATCTTTGTAATTGGTGTAACTTATAACTAACCCATTTTTAATAAAACCGTATTCATTTTATTAATTTGCACCAATTTTTTTTTTTACTTATTAATAATAACATTCCAATAACCGGTTTTATCAGGGCCTTTTCTTTCAATAACACCTTCTGCTTTTAGCTTTTTCAGATAATTTTCTGCTGTTCGTTGAGATATTCTAAGTCGCTTAGCAATTTCTTTAGCCGTTATTTCAGGTTTTTTGTAAATAAGTATAACTGATCGTAAAATATTTACGCCATATTTCAACCGAAATTCCTCCATATTTACACCGAAAATAGACCGAAAATCTTCCGAAGTTACACCGAATTCTGTTTCAATCCTTTCAGAAAGCACTTCTGAACCTGATTTTAACCTTTCCAAACCGGAATCAATTCTTTTTCCTTTTCTGAACAAGATACCCGTAAAAATT
>JALVZH010000191.1:0-24568 GCA_027022105.1 Bacteroidales bacterium
CATCATCAAAGATTATTGTTGAATAAATCCGGAATGGAAACGGTTTTTCCAAACCCTGCCCCATTTTTTGCCATCCAAATAAAAAAGCCGGTCTTGACAACCGGCTTTTTTTATAAGTAAAAATTTCAACCGTTTTATTTATCTTCTTACGAAGAATTTTTTTGTAAAACTTTTCTCATTTCCGGAAACCATTACAAAGTAAATACCCTGAGCCCGATTGCTCAAATCGACTTTTGTATTGTAAGTACCGTTCACAACAAGGTTATTTTGTTCGTAAACCACTTTGCCGAAAGCATCAACCACTTTCAGGTCGGCACCGTCAAAGTCGTTTGCATTAAGGCTGATGGTAAACACGCCATTGTTGGGGTTAGGAAATACAGAAATATTCACGGCATCGTTCTCAACGATTCCAACGCACTCATCAACGGTTATGGTTTGGTCGGCACTGGCTTCACAACCGTATTCATCGGTATAGGTGTAGGTAACCTGAAACTGACCCACGCCCGATTGACTGGGATGAAAATATTTACCATCGGAAACATAATCGCCTGAATAGACACCGCCTTCAGGAGAACCCTGGGTTAACTCGTACGGGTCATCACCCTGATTACACAAGGTGGGAACCGTACCGAAAGTTACCGAAGGGGTTTCATGCACATTAATATAAGCCGCTTTAAAAGCCGTATCGGTATGTTCACCGTCGCTTACAATCAAACGTACATCATAGGAACCGACAGACTGATAATAAACCACCGGATTGGGGTCGTACGACTGTTCGGGATATCCACCGTCGAAAGTCCAGTGCCATTGTGTGGGATTTCCGATTGATTCATCGGTAAACGATACGGAACCGTGATCACACAAATCGGTGGGGTTCCCTTCAAAATCAGCAGCAAAAGTAGGGGCCGGAGGCTCCAGATCATTCAACATTACTTTGTTTGAATGCAATACATATTTGTTTTGGTCGTCCTGAATCCAGGCCGATACTTCACAATTTTCGGGAACCCATGAATTATCAAACTGGAATGTGTTGACGAATGTCTGCGTGTCGTTGTTACCACTGAATGTAGCTGTGGTTCCTGCAGAACCCCATGCTCCCATAGTTCTTTCTGTATAATTGATTTCGGATTGACCCTGCCAGTTGTATGGTATATTGGATTCGGTAAGAGCCATGCGTACTTTCAGGTTTGTACCCGAATAAGCAGCCACTTTGTGAACCTTAATGGTAATGGTGTAAAGGCTTCCCGTATGTTCCCCGTAAATATCAACCAGGAACGAGGTGGGATCGTTCAATCTGGCCATTACCCACGGGTGATAAGAAGAGTACATGCTTTGAGAATTACTTCCACCCACAACTTCGTGGTACTCGCCGTCGAACTGGGCGGTAGGATAACCCGAAATAGAATAATAAGAGGTGCGTTGTGCAGCTTCGGGCGTATTAAACGGGTCGCTGCTGTTATAAGAGTGGTACTCAATTCCGACAACAGGATCGCCGTTTGCAATAAGGTCATCAAGCCCCATGGCGGCGCCCGGACAATAAGGACAACCGGTTCCTGTCCCGATTTCCACAAGAACCCATTCTCTGTCAACCTGTTGAGCCAACAGGCCGAGAGATACAAACATCATTAACGTAAAGAATAACTTTTTCATAGATTACTGTTTTAATAAATTTATGGTACAAAAGTAATAAAATGTTTTTCGCTTAACAAATATTTTCCTTGTTTTCAAATACAAAAAAAGAACTCCGGCCTTATCAATTCAAAAGCCGGAGTTCTAAATTTAATAAACCTAAACCAATTATTGCACAATTACTTTTTTAGTAATTACACCGTCAGTACCTTTTATAAAAAGGTGGTAAACACCGGCCGCTTTATTAGAAAGCCTGACTTTTAAATTGGTTGCACCTGTAATTAAAAGATTTTGTTTTTTGTAAACGGTTTGTCCTGCATTGTTCATAATCAGGACTTCGACTGACTCTTTAAGGTTACCATTAAGCATCAGGGTAAAGATTCCGTTATTGGGGTTGGGATATACCCGAATCGAAACATTTGCACTCAGTTCATCAATACCCGTGCAATCAACAAACTCGATAGTAACCGTATCGGAAGCCGAGCATCCCTTGTCGGTTGTAACTTCAACCCACCATGTTTGGAACCCATAACCGTATCCTGTGGTATCGGCAACAACCGTTTGGTTTGTGTCGCCATTTGACCATAGGTATGAGGAACCTTCGTTTCCGGCATCAAGCTCCATAAATCCGCTACCGCAAATGGAGGTATCGGCAGGTAATGAAACTACCGGCGGATAATTGACCGTAATCATTACCGAATCGGAGGCCACAACACCTGTAGTATCGCTAACCGTAAAATAGTACCATGTGGTTGTGTCGGGTTTAACGGTTAGAGGAGCTAATGTATCCGAAACCAATCCTTCGGGATTTGATGTCCAGGAATAGATTGCGGTATCGGCAGTACCGAATACTTCAGCTGAAATTACGGCACTGTCGCCAAGACAAATCTCTTCTTTATCGGCACTTGCATATGCCAGCATCCGGCGAATATCAAGTGACAACGGAACCGTTACGGTTTCGACATCCGGATCGTTGGAAGAGAATCTTGCTTCCGCTTCGTACAGTCCCGGTTCCATACCATGCGAGTTAAACAGAACCGCAACCAGAGATGTATCGCCGGGTGTTACACTATCCATTACGGGATTCATGTCCATCCACGAAACAACATTAAGGGTATAATCCTCAACTTCACCATACTGGGTATTTCCGCAGGGGAATAATTCGCCGTTGTAACGAATACGTATTCTCATTCTAGTGGGGCCCGATTTTGATCCGATGGGAGGTGAAATGGTTGCCGTATAAGGTCCTGTTCCCGGATTACCGTTAACGGGTATCATTGGCTCGTCAAATACTTCATTCTGATCCCAATCAACCCAAACACCACACCAGTCCAAATCATACGGATTGCCATTGGTAACAGTGAGCTGGTAACTTTCTCCCATTTTAACGGTAGTTGACAGGTTTGTGTAATCTTTGTAAAAATTACCACCCGACGTATTGTCAATATCGCCGATTTGTACCCTGCTGATATACTCATCATTTCCACCCATGGCAGAGCAATAGGATTTTACTTCCCGGTTTTTACTTTTTACAAAAGCGGCAACATCGTAGTACAAGGTCAGTTCACCCGTGTTAACAACCTGAATATATTTTGTTTCCGATGAATCCACCACCAGTGTTGCATAAACCGAATCAGGCGAAACAGAAATGTGTGCATCACCCCATTGCAAATCAAGGCCGGCTCCTCCCGATTCATTCACACCTGTTGAATCGGAATATTCCGCAGTTACAAAATAGGTGTAATATCCGTAATCGGGGAGCATATCGGTATAAACCGTATCAGTGGAAGTCCCCACGAGGCTGTCGTCACGGTAAATTTTAAACTGTGTGAAATTGGGAGCGTCGTCCCAATTCCAGATAAGATTGGCAGCACCCGTTTCAAATACCACTTCGCCGGTCAGGTTGTAAGGCCTGCTCAAGGGGTTTGTTTCGTATGGTGAAACGTAAGCCATGGCCGATCCGGTACGGTTGTCGGTCCATACGGGATAAACAATTCCGTCCTGAGCCGTGATTCCAATATAATCGCCGAAATAATCGCCGGCAAGACCGGGAATGGGTTGCGGGGTAAACGCCACATCACTAACTTTGAAATCTTCCCATGTTTCTCCTCCGTCATCCGAGTTGGCACAAAATACTTCGCATTGGGAACTGTTCACGTTTCTGTCGTCATAAAAAATAACGCTAACAATTCCATTGGCCGGATCACAGGTAATCCACGGATCGTAATGTTCTTTTCCCAAACCCGAATCATCCTGGTTCACTTTTACCGGTTCCGACCAGGTAACACCCTGATCGGATGATTTAATCATATATACGTCAATGTCGTTTCCGGTATTAACACCGGGAACACCAACATTACTCCAAACCACGTAAATGGTTCCTCTGCGGGGGCCGTTACTTATGTCAACCGCTGCCACGGGAAATGCGGCAACACGCATACTTTTCGAAACGCCGGTATTACGGATACCGCGAATATTATCGATAATCCTTACTGCGGGTTCCCAGGTGGCACCGCCATCAAGCGATCTGGCCATACCAATGGCCGATTCGTCTGACGGCCAGCCGTCATAAATTGCCCAAACCGCATAGACCTCCCCGTTGGGGCCTGTACTCAGATTTACACCCTGATTGTGGCTGCCGGCATTTACGGCACCGCTTACCTCTTGTTTCGATTCCCACGATTCTCCGTTGGTTGTGGAACGTGAAACCATAATCTCGGTATCGTACGGTCCGCCGAAATCGGTCCAGGCCACATAAAGGTTTCCTTCGTAAGGACTTGTGGTGCTGTTGTCTATCCACATATGATTTTTGTCGGCAAGCGAACCGGGATTCGGGGCAACCGTTTTCTTGGTCCATGTCTCTCCCTGATTGTCGGAGTATGAGATTCCCTGACCTCCGGGATTGCTTATATAATTCACAAAGTAACGTCCGTTGTTACTTATTGCCGTTGCAGGATCACCCGAATTGGAACCGCCTGCTCCCTCTTTTTCACCTTCCCAGGTTTCTCCTCCGTCAAACGAAAAGAAATCATTGGCTCCGTAAAGTGTTGAAACAGGGTTGTTGGTTGAATTATTTGAGTTTAACGGATTGTCAGGATTATTGGGATTCACAAAAATTGAGTTTTCGCTTTCCGTTACTCCGTTTTCATCGGTTACCGGTACATCGGGAGAGTCATCCGTCCTTACGCCAAATGCTTTTATTTTGCTTCCCGTAAAAATGGCCGGTTTTGCTTTTACCGCAGGATTGAAAGGGATTATTCCCTGCTCCGCTTTTTCAACCCAATAATGCACATTATCGATACGTGTGTCGATTTGATGTCGTTTTTCACGCTCACTCATCTTGCCTTTGCTGATAACACGGGTTACCCCGATACCGGCAAAAATCAAAACAATAAGAGTAAACAGGATAGTTTTTTTGTTCATAATAATTTGAGGATTAGTTAATAAAATAATTTATAAGGGGATTTCTCCAATATTAAGTGTTTAGACATAGATATCCGGATAATCGTTGCGCCAAAAATATAAAAAACTATTTTTGGCGAAAATTTTTTATATGCCTTATATTTTTTTAAAAAATAATCCCGACGAATTAATTCGCAACAGCAAAACATATATTGAAATCATAAGAAAACGTGCCGACCTGGAACCGGAAAAAGTGGTTTACCGGTTTTTGGAAGACGGGTTAACCGAATCCGAGACATTTACTTTTGGTATGCTCGACCGCCGCTCAAAGGCTTTGGGTGCTGCACTGCAACAACACGCTGCCAAGGGCGACAGGGTACTTTTGCTTTTTCCGGCGGGTTTAAAATATGTGGCGGCCATTTTTTCCTGTTTCTATTCGGGGATGATAGCCGTGCCGGCCTATCCGCCGCGTCGCAACAGGAATCTGGGCAGGGTGCTTTCCATAGTGGAAGATGCAGGCGCCAAAACGGCTCTCGTTACCCGTCAGGTTTACGACGATATATCCCGCAATTTCAATGATCACTCCATATTAAACAATATGAACTGGGTGATTTACGAAGATGTGGACGATGAACAGGCATCTGCGTGGAAAGAAACCGAAGTGTTGCCCGGTGATGTGGCGTTACTGCAATATACCTCCGGCTCTACCGGAAACCCCAAGGGCGTGATGCTTACACAACTGAACCTTCTGTATAATTCCGAGTATATTCGCCTTACCTTTGAGTTTACCAAAGAAACAACCATCGGCATGAACTGGCTTCCCATTTTCCATGATATGGGGCTTATTGGCGGTATTTTACAGGCCGGTTTTCTCGGTGCCGAAAACATCGGTATGCCTCCCGTGCAGTTTATCAAAACACCCGGAAGATGGTTGCAATGCATTACAAGATACAAAGCCACGGTGGGAGGGGGGCCAAACTTCGGATACGACTACTGTGTGGAAAAGGTTTCGGAAGAAGAGAAGAAAAGCCTTGACCTCAGCAGTATGAAAACCTTTTACTGTGGCGCCGAGCCGGTCAGAAAAAAAACAATGGATTCCTTTGTGGAATATTTCTCGGAGTGTGGTGTCAAAGCAACACAAATGTATCCCGTTTACGGTCTGGCCGAAGCTACGCTCATTGTTACAGGGGGGTACCAGAATCAACCGCCTGTTTACCTGCACGTAAACAAACAGAAACTGGCAAAAAACGAGGTGGAACCGGTACAACACGGCGAAAAGAATGCCGTATTGCTTACGGGTGTGGGAAAAACATGGCTTGAAACGGAGGTGGTGATTGTAAACCCCGAAACTTTTGAACGTGCAGGCAACAATGAGGTTGGTGAAATATGGGTTTCAGGACCCACGGTGGCCAAAGGCTACTGGAACAAACCCGAAGAGACGGAACGTACTTTTGGAGCTTACATTAAAAGCAGTGGCGAAGGCCCTTTTTTACGTACCGGCGACCTTGGGTTTTTTCATGACAACGAACTTTATATTGCCGGAAGGCTGAAAGATTTGATCATTATCAGAGGGGTAAACCATTATCCTTCCGATATCGAATTTACCGTGAGTAACTCCCATCAGGATCTCAGGAAAAATGCCTGTGCTGCTTTTTCCGTTCAAAAACAGGGCGAAGAGAAGTTAATCATTGTACAGGAATTGGAACGTAATGCCCTCAGAAAAGAATCATATGAGGATGTTTTTGACTCCGTCAGAAAAACTTTATCAGAAGAGCATGAACTGGAAGCCGAAGAAATTGTTTTGATCAGGACGGGTACTATACCGCTGACTTCCAGCGGTAAAATACAGCGTCGCCAGACACGTTACGATTATCTTAGTGACAACCTCAATGTAGTTGCACGACATGTAAAAAAACCCGAACCTCAGTTAAAACAAACCGGTAGCGGCAAAGCCTCCGTTGTACCTACCGAAGAAAACATAAAAGACTGGTTGATTGAATGGATTGTAAAAAACCAGCATTTCTCCCGCGAGCAGATTAGTTTAGATAAAGAGATAACAGCATACGGTATCGATTCGTTGTCTGCGGTAACACTCGAACAGGAAATAAGCGATTATTTCGGATTTGAATGGCATGTCTCCTCTTTTATGATGAATCCCACAATCAACGGGCTTGCAAAAGAGGGGGTAAAACTCTGGCTTGAATCAAAAAGTTAGAATTAAATGATGATGTTGGAATCGTCGGTTGAGGATGAAGGCTCTTCGTCTTCGCCAATGCTGTCAATGTCAGGATATTTATCCTCGTAGGCTTCCAAAATGTCCGTTTTCAGGTTGCCTGCATCATCGTAATCGTCGTCTTCAATTATAATGGCTTCAGCCTCCTCTACGGTCATCTTAATCAGATAATATTTATCCTCGGTTTCAAACGGAAGCGCACTTACCAATTGCCCGTCTTTGTTGGTGTAGTAAATCAGGTGCTCACTGAATCCTTCGGGATAGGTCAGTTTTATTTGCTCCTGCATTTCAGGTGTCAGCTTGTTATAATCTTTTATTACTCTCTGTTTGTTACTCATGGGTACGAAATATTGAATACGACAACTTATACTCTCTTTTTTCTTTTTAGTTACACGCAATAAAATTTACAGCATGAAAATGCGGGGTCAAATATATATCAATTCATTTATCGTATTCAATAAAAGAAACGATTGAATGGAATTTTTAAAGTTTGTTAGTCAATAAGCAATTAAATTAATCAAAATCATTCTGTTTCATCAGGATGATCCGGAGAAAAGAAGGTTATTTAGAATTTTTAAAAATAGATGGTTTTATTTTTTATCTTTGTAAACCTGTAAAATAGTTATATCATGAAACAAAGAAGACAATTTATTAAAACAAGCCTGTTGGTGGCCGGAGGAATTGCACTATCGGCTCCTGCATTGGCAAAAGGAAAGAAAAGCGCTTCATTTCCGGGACTTATCTATTCGGAAAAAGATCAGGGAATTTGGGATGGCAAGGCAGGAAGTCATGCGCCCGTAGTTACGGTTGAGGGAAACAAAGTAACCTTGTTTACAAAGCATGGCATGAGCGAAAAGCACTATATCGTTCGTCACACACTGGTATCCGAAAAAGGTGAAGTGCTGGGTTTTAAAACTTTTTATCCTACCGACCAAAAGGCACAATCCACCTACACGTTACCCGATAATTTCAAAGGGAAATTGTATGCTACCAGTTTTTGCAACAAGCACGATTTTTGGGTTACGGAGTTTGAGATTTAATTGATAACCGGTTTTTATCAGGGCAGCCGGGCGGGCTTGCTGTTGTATGCCTTTAGGCATTGCAATCTGCTGTCCGCTTGTAGTTGCTTGCCGGCGGGCCTGTTTCGCCACGGCGTGCGGGGTCTTCGCTCATCGCTCAGCCTCCACCGCCTGCTACACATTGCCCGCCAGCTGCGCATGCTACCGCTCCCATCCCTGCCGCAGCTTCCGTTCTTAATTCTTACATCTGACATCGGATATCTTACATAATACATAAAACATAATACATATTTAAGAGTATCCGCCGCAGGCTGATCAAAAATATCACATAAAACATAAAACATAATACATAATACATCCTAATGCGTGTCTGCCTCCGGCTGATCTGATATCTTATTTCTAATTCTGAGATAAACCTTGAAAATTGCTCATCGGATATTGCGTATTGTTTATTCATTGATTTAATATTCAATGGTTAACGCTTAATTTCCAATTCTCAGGTTTTAGCCGCTCATTAAACATATCCCTGCCGCAGAATAAAACCTGCCGTTCCCTCATTTATATCTACCGTTTACTCAATAGCATTTGCATTGCTTCTCAATTTATCCTATTTTTGTTTGAAATATATCAAGCTGAATTCCAATGAAAAAGCAAAAGTTATTCGCCAAAACAAATTACAAAATAGGAACAAATACCCTGACCAATCTGAGCTCCGGGTTGGTATTGATTGGAAAAATCATCGTTCTGTTCCTTTTCTTTGTTTTTTCTTTTAATACAAGTGCGCAAAAAGTCATTACCGTTGATTTCGAAAATGTAAAAGGAACGGTGAAAGACCTTCAGGCAGGAAACCGCTATTTTGAAAATACTTCCGGAATGCTGCACAACGAAGGAATAAACACCATCCGTACTCACGATATTCATCATGCACTCGATTATGAAGATTATTCCGCATTTTGGAACTTTGACGGCGTAAGCACTTATACCATTAATCAGGATTTTGACCCTTACGACCCTGCCGATTATACCTGGGCTAAAGCCGATTCCGTTTTGGATTTGATAACAGGTTACGATTTTGATATCTTTTTTCGTATCGGTGTGAGTTATCCAAACCCGAATATTTTTCCTCTGCCTCCTTACGATCCTCCGGTAAATTCGGAAAACGAACCTTTTAATTTCAGTAGGTTTGCATCGCTGACCAAACAGATTGTCAGACACTATAACGAAGGATGGGATAACGGTCGCTATTTCGGAATAAACTATTGGGAGTTGTGGAACGAACCGGGGGGACTTTTCTGGAATGGTACGCCGATGCAATTTTATCAAATGTACAAAGCTGTTGTGGACACCGTGAAAAATTATGCACCCGGTATTTTTATAGGGGCACCGGGGGCGGTACCAATAACAACCATCGGTGGAAAACCTGAATACCGCGAGAATTTTATAAATTTCTGTGCACAAAATAACCTGCCGCTCGATTTTTACTCCTGGCATATTTACGGTTATAAAAATCCGTACGGTATCAAAGAGTTTGCCGATACAATCAGAAGTATTCTTGATGAAAAGGGTTATACCGAAGCCGAGAATATCATAACCGAAATCAACAGTACTCTTGACAGTTCACTGGATACCCTGGCCGGATCGCCTTACGGAGCAGCCTATTATCTTTCCACATTGCTTACCGCCCAAATAGCACCCATTGATAAACTGTACTGGTATCCCTCTTGTGTGGGTGTTCTGAACGGCCAAACCGGCGATACAATGTCGTCGCGTACCTATTATGCTTTTACCTGTTTTAGCGAACTTCAGCAATCGACACCTGTTGAAGTTCAAAACGACGGAAACATTGTGGTGGAAGGGAATTGGGATTCTTATGAAGAAAATTTCATGGTTCTTACCTCCAAATCGGACGATAATCAAAAATTTTCGGTTCTTATTTCAAACCTGTCAAGTGATGTATCTGAAATAGAACTGCATCTGCAAAATCTTCCGTTTACCTCTTCCGATTCGGTATTGCTTACCAAACATTTAATCAATCGGGATTTCGTTTTTAAAACGGTTAGCCACTATATAATCGGAAACAGTTCCATAACCCTTCAGAACAACCATTGTCCGAAACCCGGTGTGCTGTTTTATCAACTGGAAAAAGCCCCTGTTACCACAGTGGTTGAAGTTTCGTCCGTTCCTTTTGTGGTTTCTTCTCCGGTGAAGGATAAATTTTATTACAAAAACCTTCCTGAAAATACCCGTTGGATGGAGCTCTACTCTCTGTCGGGGAAATTGATTTTACGTAAAAAAAGGATTGTGTCTCCCGATATTCCGGGAGGAACATATCTCCTTGTGCTTAAAGATGACTTCGATAATGTAATCCTGACCAAAAAAATCATAAAGTTGCATGAATAGTCTCCGGGTAACAACGGCTATTTCTTAATTTGCAAAACAATTCCCGAAATGAGACGTAACCTTTTTTCGTGTATCTCGTAACTATTGTTAAGACAGGCTGATAGCTGCAAAGTTTATTGGCATATATTTTGAGTTTCTGTTTTTGCAATATTTAGTTGTACCTTTGATAACTTAATAATACGGTTATGAAAAAGTTGTTCATTATACTTTTCCCGATTTCTGCAATGATGTTTGTTATCTCTTCCTGCAGAAACAATCCCGGGATACCTTCCTTAAAAAACATGGATCAGCTGAAAGTCAGCGATGATTTCAATTGGCAAACCTCACGGGATGTTACTTTTAATATAACCAAAAGTGCATCGGGTGTGATAACCATAGCTTCCGATGACGGGCAGGTAATTTACCACAAAGGATTCTATAATGGCCTTAACCCGACTTACGATGCTGTAGTCAGTATTCCCGGATATGTTTCGAGGGTCAGGATAAACGGCAAAGAGACGGATATTAACGGTTCCGTGGTTTCTGTGGATCTTGATGCAAGATATACTTTTTTCAAATCTGAAAATAGTATGCTTGAAGAAGGACGGATTGCTTATTGGCAATTTAACGAAAATTCGGGTACAACAGCTTACGATTCAGAAGGTAACAGTGGCGGGTTCATATCGGGAGCTGAATGGGTTCCGGGAATTAACCAAAGTGCTTTGGATTTTAACGGAACCGACGGAAATGTTGAGGTACCAATAAATGACCTGTTGAACATTATCGGCGATAAGCTCTCTCTGTCGGTATGGTTTAAAAAATCATCTGAGGATGATGACGGGACTTTTGTGTTTTGCAGGGTAAAATATATTTTACGTATTGATAATCACGGCAAAATTACTTTTGCTGTTTATAACCCGGGCTGGCATTCGGTAACAATCCCGTGGAGTAAACGAATTGTTAATACCGACTGGCATCATCTTGTTGCTACTTATGACGGACAAACCATTAAAATTTATGTTGATGCGGTTCTTTTGGTTTCCAAAAATACATCGGGAAACCTGAAATCGTCAACATCACCGGTGTATATAGGCAGCGAAAATCCCATCAACTATTTTGACGGTTCTGTTGACGAGGTGGCCGTTTATTCAAAAGCCCTGTCACAAGATGAAATCTCGTTGCTTTATGCCAATACTCCCGATCCGGGAACCGGTGAAGATGCGCTTGTTTCGTGGTGGAAGTTTAATGAGAACTCAGGGACTACGGTTACCGATTCAAAAGGCGGTAACAACGGCACCATCCACGGAGCGCAATGGGTTACCGGGGTTGAGGGCTCTGCCTTGAGTTTCGACGGAAATAACGACTTTATAATTGTTCCCAATGCCGATAACCTGAATGTAACTGATCAGATAACAATAATGGCCTGGGCCAAAACAGAGGAAAACAAAACCTGTAAAATTGCTGAAAAAGGTGACTGGGACGGACACTCCATCCTTCAGGATCATTGGAATGGATGGGCAGGGCAAATCAGGACTGCCGACAACAGAAGCGTTGCCATAAACTGGCGAAACGGAATTCCGGTTTACGGAGAATGGTATCATATTGCCATGACCTTTAACGGAGCGGTAATGAAACTCTATGTTAACGGGCAACTGATGAATAGCGAAAGCGTGGGTGGAGGGTTGCACGTTAATAACAGGGATTTTGCCATCGGCTCCAACAATGGATCACAGAAATTTTTTCACGGCAGTATAGATGATGTGCGGTTCTTTAACAAAGCGCTTTCGCAAACAGAGATTCAGGCAATTTTCGAGAACAAAGACAATAGCGGAAATACCGATGCCGACGGTGACGGTGTGGCGGACGATGAGGATGACTATCCCGACGATCCTGCACGGGCTTTTAATAATTTCTATCCCGCTGCCGGATTCGGAAGCCTTGCTTTTGAGGATTTGTGGCCCGGAAAAGGTGATTATGATTTTAATGACCTTGTGCTGGATTACCGTTTTAAAACCGTTACCAATGTCTCCAATAAAGTGGTGGATGTGATTGGCACTTTTGTTATCAGGGCGATTGGCGCCGGACAAAGAAACGGATTCGGATACCAGCTTACCGGGTCAACTCTTGACCAGGCGGATATTACCGTCAGTGGTTCCGATTTGCGTGCAGATTACATCACACTCAGTGAAAATGGCCTGGAAGCCGGTGAAAACAAGCCTACCGTCATTGTTTTTGATGATGCCAACGAAATTATGCCGCCTTCCGGGGGATTCGGTGTGAATGTTGACCCTGATAAAGAGTATGTCGATCCGGATACCATAATTGTCTCAATGGCATTCGTAACCAATAAATACAACATTCAGGATATTGATATTGTTCATTTTAACCCGTTTTTGATTATTGACCGGAACAGGGGTAAGGAGATTCATCTTCCGGGATATGAGCCTACCTCTCTTGTTGACAACAGCTATTTCGGCAGCATGGACGATACCAGCGACCCCGCTTCGGGACGCTATTATAAAACTGCAAACAATCTGCCTTGGGCAATCAATATCTCCGAAAGTTTTGATTACCTCATCGAGAAAAACGAAATCACAACCGGTTATCTGAAATTTTATGAATGGGCAGCTTCTTCGGGAACCGGCTATCCCGACTGGTATAAAGATAAAGCGGGATACCGTAATGATGCCGTTATTTATCAGGTTCCCCAATAAAACCTCTAAGAACGGAAGGATATTCTTGTCATGTTTCTTTATTAAAACAAAGCCCGATTACATTGAAGTTATTTAAAGTTAACGTGATGACAATGAATAAAAATATTGAAAACCAGAAAGTGAATTCCACTATTCCTCTCCTTGGAAGGGGAGGGGCGGGTTTATTAATAAAAGTTATTCACCTTTCTGGTTTTCAATATTTTATAATTCATCAAATATTTAGACTTTAAACAAGTTTATTGAGAAATTTCTTTGAAAAATATATTCAGGGTATGAAAGTATGGTTAAAAATCATGAAACCGCCTCTTCGAGCAGCGTAAGCCTGTTTTTCCGTGTGTTGAATTTTGCTTTTACACCGGTGGGGATGGTAATGATTGTATCAATGTGTCCGAAGGGAAGTCCGTAGGAGACAGGCATGTCCAGCGGTTCCAAAAGGTCATGAATCGCCTGTTTTAAGGTAAGTCGCGGCTCGTCGTTTATGTTGCACTCTTTAAAAACGCCGAGTACAATGCCTGCCGCCTTTTTCAGGTTGGTGGCATACAACAGGTGATACAGCATTTTATCCACGCGATAGGTTTTTTCTTCAATCTCTTCAAGATAAACGATTTTGTTTTCAAAATCGGGTTCGAAATCGCTGCCGATCATTGAATCGAGAACGCTGATATTGCCACCGATGAGCTCCCCCTTTGCTTTTCCGGAATTGATGGTGTAAAGGTCAAACTCGGGATTGTTTTCCGTTTCCGGCTCCCTTAGGTAGGGACAGGTATATTTCGGTTGAGGATTCATCACCACCTTTTCAAAGGATGTCAGTGTAAAATCATTAAATTCGGACACTCCCAGCGGCCCGTGGAATGTTATGAGCCCCGTTTTTTGATGTATGGCGGTAATGAGTGCGGTAATGTCGCTGTAACCCATAAAAATCTTCGGGTTTTTCCTGATCAGGTCGTAATCAATCTTATCCAAAATACGAATGGAACCGTATCCGCCCCTTACGCAAAGAATGGCATCCACCTTGTCGTTGGCAAACATTTTTTTCAGTTCTTCGGCCCTGTCTTCGTCTTTGCCCGCAAAATATCCGTATTGGTCGAGAACAGAATCGTAGTAAAAAGGTTTGAAACCCAAATTGACAAGCTTTTCTTCCGTTTCGTTTAACTGTTCCTTGGTAATGGGGCTTCCCGGGGTTATCAACCCTACGGTATCGCCTTTCCGGAGCCGTTTGGGATAGATTTTCAGTTGTTGTGTTTCCGCACCGGATGCTTTGCCAACGGCTTTCAGGCTATCAGGTACCGCAGCGAGGGCTGAAACGGCTGCCGCTCCTTTTATAAAATCTCTTCTGTTGAGCATGGTTTTGTGTTTTAATTGGTGAATGAAATAGTAATTGTTAAAAGTTTAATTAAACGTATTATAAAATATTAGAAACCTGAAAAATGAATATCTTTTTTATTAACCCACCCCTGCGCCCCTCCAAGGAGGGGAATAATGGAATTCATTTTTCAGGTTTCCAATTTTTTATATTCATTACCATTATGTTAGCTTTAAACAACTATGTATTTAATTTTTTTAAGGTTATATTAAACCGGTTTAATTCCAATGCCGGGCAGGTCGTTTAATACGAGTTTGCCGTCAACCACTTTAACACCCTCATATACATCGTTGGTAATAAGCAGGTTGCCGTCGAGGTCGGCCCAGTCAACAAGCGGTGAGAGCTGTGCTGCCGCCGATACGGCGCAGGATGTTTCGGTCATGCAGCCCATCATTACCTTCATGTCCAAGGCTCTGGCCACTGTAATCATTTTCTTTGCTTCAAAAAGGCCGGTGCTTTTCATCAGTTTAATGTTGATGCCGGAATAGACATCTTTGAACCTCGCCACATCGGGCAGGCGCTGAAAAGCCTCGTCGGCCATGGTGGGCAGGGGGCTGTGTGCCGTTAGCCATGCCATATCGTCAATACGTTCTTTGGGAAGGGGTTGTTCAACGAAAATAACGCCCTGTTCTTTCAGCCAATATATCATGTCAAGCGCCTTCTTCCTGTCGGTCCAACCCTGGTTTACATCTACATACAACGGTACATCGGTTACCGAACGTACGGCATTAATCATCTCTTTGTCGTTGCCTCTGCCCAGTTTCACTTTAAGCACCCTAAACCCTGCGGCCTCTTTTGTTTTCATTTTAACCACATCAGGTTTATCAATGCCGATGGTAAAGGATGTGTAGGGTGTTTTTTCCTTGGATAATCCCCAAATCCTGTACAGCGGCTGGTTCAGCATTTTACCCACAAGATCGTGCAGTGCAATGTCCACCGAGGCTTTTGCAGCGCGGTTGTGTTCGGCAATATTGGCCACATAATCAAGAATTTCTTCCCTACGAAACGGGTCGTTAAACTGGCTCAGGTCAACTTTGCTTAAAAATTTGACGACCGAATCCTGTGTTTCGCCGAGATAAGGCGGCAGCGACGCTTCACCGTAACCTGTATATCCCTCGTATTCAATTTTGCAAAGGACATCGGGGGTGCTGTTGCGGGAATATTCGGCAACCGTGAAGGTATGCCTCAGCTTCAGGTTGTATTTCCAAAAAGAGAGTTTTAATCTTCCGCTTTTCGGGGTGATTATGCCGGGCGCTTTACTTGTAACGGGCCCGGGCAACGACACCGCCACGGCAGCCGCTCCGAGCGTTTTCACAAAGTTTCTTCTTGATGTTTTCATATAATGAGAACTATTAAATTAATGTTTACAGCCGCTAATCATTTGTTAAAAAACAACAAAAGTAAACATTAAAGTAAAAAGGGGTGTTCAGGAAAAAGAACTTTTCCAAAAGGTTTTACCTGTCGTACCCGCCCTCCCCTTTTGCAACCATCTTCCGGTTTATCTGCCAGTTGTTGCCGGCAATACCGTAATGGGTAAGTCTGCCGTCGGCATTATACACTTTGGCGGTAACTACCTGTGCTCCGGTAATGGCATTGAATGCCGCAATACCTCCCTCTATAACTTTCAGTGCCGGCGGGTCGTACCGTCCGTTCCGTTTGCGGTTGCGCTTTTTCATGGCGAGCGCCTTTTGTATATCGCCGAAAGGTTTTGTAATGGCCCTGAACAAAGGATTTTTACTTTTCCGGCTGTCGTCTTTAACGATTAATACATCCTCATCCGTAAAGAATGATGTTTCGTTTTTTAATATTAAACGATTGTTGATGTCCTCATAAGCGGTCAGGTTGCTTTGGATACCGGCTTTTGGAATTAAGGATATCATTTCCACAGAGCTTTCTTTTACGGGATTTACCTGATAAGGAATATTTTTAACGACAACTTTTTCATATTTAATTTGAATGTCGGATAAAGCAATACTGCCGGACAGTGTAAACGAAACCGGTTTCCGCTGCATGGCCGAAATCTTTGTATTCGATACATGTCCCCCGGAATTTTGGTTATACAGGTAAGGCCAAAGCAACATCAGCAAGGGCAACAACACAGCAGCTGCAGCAAGGCGGGCAACCCACACCGGAATGAGTCTCCTCTGTCTCTTCAACGAATCTTTGTCTTTAAAAACAACCGTTTTATCAGGTACCAGCCGGATTTCTTTCCAAATTTCAAATTCTTCTTTCAAATGAGGATTCCGTCGCAGAAATTGTTCTGTTTGGGCTTTTTGTGCCGGAGAAAGTTCGTCATCGTGATACAATACGAAAAACTGCCGGTAATTTTCTTCGTTGATGTCTTCCATGGCGTCTGTTTCGTTTTTCTTTAACTTATCGGTACCGGGAAAAGTTATTGTTTCCGGTTCCAAAACAAACGGCTCGTATTGTTCGAATTCAGCTTTCAGCACAGGGTTTTGTTCAAGGAATACAAAGAGCTCCCTCTCCTGCTCCGGCGAGAGGTTTCCGTCGTAATAATCGACGGCAAAAGCGCTCCAGTTTTCCTTGTTAATGTTCATTTTATATTACCGTTTCGGGATGTACAATGTATTTCTTTAAAGCGGTGCGTGCCCTGAAAATATAAACCTTTACCTGACTCTCCGACAATCCCGTTATTTCACTAATTTCCTTGTAGTTGTACCCTTCGTAATCGCGCAGCAGCACCACCGTTCGCTGGTCGTGGGGCAACCGTTCCACAGCCGCGTTCAATACCTCTTTCAGGTCGCTGTAATGCCGGTTGTTGAATCCCGTTTCATGTTCCTGAATTTCCCGCACCTGCATGCGCCTGTTTTTTCGCAAAAAATCAATCATTGTGTGGTGTGCCGTTGTAAAGAGGTACGATTTGCTTTTTGCAAAATCGAGTTCCGTGTGTTTTTCCCACAGTTTCATAAACGACTCCTGCACCAGGTCTTTTGAAGTATCCTCGTCGCGCAGGTTCTTCAGCAGGTACCTGTACAGTCCGTCGGCATATTTGTCCACACACTGATTGTATTCGTTTACTGTCATACGCGTGCTGCGGGTTAATTTTTATATATGACGAAAATGTTGCTATAAAGTTACAAACAAAAACCATTTGGATGGAAATTAGTTTCGTTTGCTTTGAGAATAGTCGTATTTTTGCGGCAAAGTACCGAATGCGTATGATGGACAACGACATGGATTGGGAAGAATTCGATGAATTGCAGGATTTGATTCCCCGCTATGAAAACGGTTTGAAATCGGGAAGTGCTTTCTTCTTCGATTTGGATGAATGGGAAATAATTATCGATTATTATCTCGACAACATGATGATTGATGAAGCGGCAGATGCATTGGATCATGCGTTTCAGGTACATCCGTCGGCATCAACGCTTTTCATTCGCAAAAGCAGGCTTTATATCAATATGAACCGCATGGACGAGGCAATGGAATGCATTAAAAAAGCGGAGTTGTTGGAAGGCGAAAACGAGGAACTTCTTTTGGCAAAAGCCGATATTTACAGGTTGACGGAACGTCATGAAGACGCCATAAAAGTTTATGAAGAAATACTGAAAATTACCGGGCGCCCCGCCGATATTCACACTACCATTGCCTTTGAATATGAAGAGATGAACGATTTTGAAAAAGCATTACCCCATTTAAAAAAGGCGTTGAAATACAATCCCGAATCGGAAGACCTCATGCACGAGATTTCTTTCTTTTTTGAGATGAGCGGTAATGATGAAGAGGCGGTAAAACTTTTTACAGGTTTTATTGACGATCATCCGTACAATAAATTTGCCTGGTTCAATCTCGGCCTGGCCTATTCAAATCTTGAACTTCACGAAAAGGCCATAGAGAGTTATGAATTTGCCCTTGCCATTGATGAAAAGATGCCGGCGGCATTGTTTAATATGGCCAATGCTTATTCCAGTCTGTACCATTTCCGCAAAGCGATTAAGTATTACAAAGAGACTTTCAAATATGAGGAAGAGGATGCTATTACAAACTGCTATATAGCCGATTGTTACGAGGGTATTGGCGAAAACACTGAGGCGCTTACTTATTACAACAAGGCCCTTGATTTGGACCCCGACATGTCGGATGCATGGTTTGGCGTCGGCAGGGTGTTTGCACGGATTGAGTCGCCGGCAGCCGGAATAAAATATTATGAAAAGGCTTTGGAACTGGCTCCCCACGATAATGACATCAGGTATGAGTTGGGCATCACTCTGTTGAGTACCGGTGAATACGAAAAATGCATTGAACATCTCGAAGAGGTTGTGAAAGCCGATAAAAGGTTTGTTTCCGCCTGGATGAACCTCTCTCTGGCATATGCTATCCTCGACAATCTTGACAAAGC
Source organism: Bacteroidales bacterium (assembly GCA_027022105.1). Classification (GTDB taxonomy): domain Bacteria; phylum Bacteroidota; class Bacteroidia; order Bacteroidales; family F082; genus Sulfidibacterium. The sequence goes on from JALVZH010000191.1 coordinate 19,100, forward strand.
TGTGTCGGTAATAAAAAAGGGAATAAAATACAACAAAGAGAAAGCAGCTCTTTATTTCCGGCTGGGAGGTTATCTGTACAGGCTGCGTCGCATCGAAGAGGCTTTCTTCAACATTGAGGAAGCTTTGAAGCTTAATTTTCACAGAAGGTATGAATTGGAAGAATATATTCCCGAACTGCTTAAAGAGAGCCGCTACCTTGATCTCCTTGAGATATATAAACATGCGAATATTTCTGATAACCGCAAACCATTTAATAATTAGTACTTATGATTGAGATAAAATATTTGCCCGAAAGGACTGAAAAACCACGTACCGAAGGGATAACCATGGTAATGGATAAAGGTATCGGTATGCGCCAGGCACAAGACCTTGTGGAGACAGCCGGCCGGTTAATCGATTTTTTAAAACTCGGCTTCGGAACTTCTTATATCAACCGTGATATCAAAGATAAAATCAAACTGTACCGCAATAATGGTATAAAAGTATATCCCGGAGGTACTTTGTTTGAGGTTTTCCTGATTCGCGGCCAGTTCGACGATTACCGCAGGTATGTTGAGGAGATGGGCTTTGATGCCGTTGAGGTTTCGGACGGTTCCATGTCGTTGCCCCACGAAGAGAAATGCAGGTATATCGAGTTGTTGTCAAAAGATTACCAGGTGGTTTCGGAAGTGGGTTCCAAAGTTGCCGGACTGGAAATCCCCATAAGCCAATGGGTTAACCAAATGAAGAGCGAGTTGCAGGCCGGCTCTTTCAAAGTAATTGCCGAAGCACGCGAAAGCGGTACGGTAGGCATTTACGATGCGCACGGAAAAGCCAATTTCGAGCTGATAAGTGAAATTTCCAAAGTAATTCCTTTGGAAAGCATTTTGTGGGAAGCGCCCCAAAAATCGCAGCAGGCGTGGTTTATCAAACATTTCGGTGCCAATGTAAACCTCGGTAACATTGCCCCGACCGAAATAATTCCGCTGGAAACATTGCGGCTCGGCCTGCGCGGTGATACATTCATGCACTTTTTACCTGACAATCTGAAACAGGAACTGATTTAAAAAAATGGTATGAAACAGTCGATTCGGGATGTTTTTACACTGCAGGGAGAATCCCTTAAAAAAGGGCCGCCAGCATATGCCGAACGACGAGACAACCTGATAAAACTGCGAAATGCAATCCGTAAATTTGAAGCCGAAATAACCCGGGCTTTATTCCTCGATCTTCGTAAATCGGAATTTGAAGCCTATGCCACCGAAACCGGATTTGTTTTGGAAGAGTTTCGCTACCATCTGAAACATCTAAAGCGATGGACGAAGCCAAAACGGTTACCTACGCCCCTTACATCTTTTCCCGCTTCAAGCAAAATAAACTATGAACCCAAAGGGCGGGTTTTGATAATCTCACCGTGGAATTACCCCTTTCAACTGCTTGTTGCACCGCTTATCGGTGCACTGTCGGCAGGCAACAGGGTTATTTTAAAACCGTCGGAAATATCCGTAAATACTGCCGCCGTGCTTAAAAAAATGATTGATGAAACTTTTCCGCCGGAAACGGTTGCTCTGTTTAACGGTGGTGCGGAAACCGCACGGGAGCTGTTGCAACTTCCCTTTGATCATATCTTTTTTACCGGCAGCCCGCGGGTGGGGAAAATTGTGATGCAGGAGGCGGCAAAGCATATGACACCGGTTACGCTGGAACTGGGAGGCAAAAGCCCCTGCATTGTTGACAAGGATTATAACCTTCGTCTGGCAGCAAAGCGAATTGTATGGGGTAAACTTTTGAATGCCGGACAAACCTGTATTGCACCCGATTACCTGTTGGTTCACAAAGAGATAAAAGACGATTTTATCGAAGATTTAAAAGAGCGTATTGTTGAGGTATATGGCAACGATATAAAAAACCATCCCGATTATCCCCGAATTATTTCCGTTGCAAATATGGAACGGCTGAAAACACTCATCAAAGGTGCCGATGTTGTATTTGGCGGCGAATACGACGTTGCTGAACGCTATTTTGCACCCACTATTCTCGACAATGTCACTTTTGATATGCCGGTGATGCAGCAGGAGATATTCGGGCCCGTTTTTCCGGTACTTACTTTTGAAGATTACGATGAGGTTGTTGCCAAAATAAACAGCCGGCCAAAACCGCTGGCCATGTATCTGTTCTCGGGAAACAAAAAACTTCAAAAAGAGATGGTAAACCGTATTCCGGCAGGCGGAGTTTGCATAAACGATACGGTGATGCACATTGCCAATCCGAAACTTCCGTTCGGAGGCACGGGCAACAGCGGCACGGGAAAATATCATGGAAAATACAGCTTTGAAACTTTTTCCAATGCCAAGCCGGTGGTAAAAAGAGGTAATTGGCCCGACGTACCTGTAAGGTATGCGCCGTATGGAAAAAAACTGAAAATCTTAAAGTTGTTGATGAGATGAGGTGAATGATGTAAGGGTATGTTTTGTCATACAACTAATTTCATTAATATAAAAACCAAAAATGAAAGAATATTTAATTTATTTATTGAAAGGAATTGCAGTAGGAATAGCCAACATAATACCGGGTGTGTCGGGGGGTACCCTGGCTTTGATAACAGGCATATTCGAGCGGCTGATAGATGCCATCAAGTCGTTCGATTTGGAAGCGGCCCGACTGCTTTTTACGGGGAAATGGAGTGCTTTTGTAAAGAAAACCGATTTTTGGTTTTTGCTGACGCTTTTTGCAGGCGTGGCATTATCCATAGTTTTGCTTGCCAGAATATTCGATTTTCTTTTCAAGAACTACCCCGTTTACATATGGGCATACTTTTTCGGGCTGGTGCTGGCATCGGTATATTTTGTGGGTAAAACCATCGAAAAATGGAATTTTCCGGTGATTATTTCCTTGGTGCTTGGCACTGCCTTTGCCGTTTTTATCACCTACATTAATCCGGCAACCGAAAACAATAGCTTTTGGTACCTGTTTCTCTGCGGTGTTGTGGCCATATGCAGTATGATTTTGCCCGGGCTATCGGGATCTTTTGTCCTTATTCTTATGGGAAATTACCAATTGGTAGCCATCGATGCCATTAACAACAGGGATTTGGCAATACTTACACCCGTGGCACTGGGAGCAATTATCGGATTGATTGCTTTTTCACACATACTATCATGGGTATTCAAACGTTATAAAAACCAAACGCTCGCGGTTCTTACCGGTTTTATTCTCGGAAGTTTAAGCGTATTGTGGCCATGGAAAGAGACGCACTATCTGAAAGATGCCGCAGGCAATTTTATAATAAAACACGGTGAAAGAGTAGTGGCCTCATACAAAAGTATTTTACCTCCACATTTTGGTACGGAAACATGGATTGCTTTTCTGATTATGATTCTCGGTATCGCATCCATAGTTACGGTCGAACTTTTGGCAGGCAAAGAGCAAAAATCGACAAAGCAATAATTATCAACAATAACAAATTTTTTAATTTAGCAAACTTTTAAACAAAGCCGATGAAAATATACGGACTGGCAGGAAAGTCATTGAAACATTCATTTTCGCCCGACTATTTTAATAAAAAGTTCAGGGACAGGAAAATAGCCGCCGTTTACAAGCTGTTTGAAATGGACTTGCCTGATAATATCAGGGAATTGATTGAAAATAATCCGGATATTGAGGGATTAAATGTAACCATTCCTTACAAACAGGTTGTCATTCCTTTTCTCGACAAACTGGATAATACTGCATTGATAACCGGATCGGTAAATACCATAAAGGTTCACCGCAGAAAGGGCCGTATTATTTTAAAAGGATTTAATACTGATGCCGCTGCATTTGAAGAGACCTTAAAACCGTTGATCAAAAAAAGAGAGAACATCAAGGCGTTGATTCTCGGAACGGGTGGTACAGCCCATTCGGTTGCCTATGTTTTGAGAAAAAGAGGAATATATTTCTATTTTGTAAGCAGAAAACCCGTTAAGGTCGAAAGTCTGAGGTATTCCTGGTTAGACAAAGAGACAATAGAAGGTTACCCTCTCATTATAAACACAACTCCTCTGGGAATGTATCCTGATGTTGACAATTACCCCGAAATCCCATATGAATTTCTGGGCAAACAAAATATTCTTTACGATCTGATTTACAACCCCGAAGAGACACTGTTTTTAAAAAAAGGAAAGGAAAAGGGAGCCATTACCAAAAACGGCTTGGAGATGCTTTATAAGCAGGCCGAACTCTCATGGAAAATTTGGAACAATATATTTTATTGATTTTGCCTTAAATCGCTGTCAGATGAATATTATTATATCCGGTTACGGTAAAATGGGGCATACCGTTGAAAAAATTGCCCTGAAAGAGGGAATAAATGTCTTTGCAAAGCTTGATAATGAGGCGGACTGGGAGGGTTTGCCCGCTACAATTCCCCCGGAAACGGTTGTTATCGACTTCTCATTCCCGCAAGAGGCCGTAACGAACATATTCCGTTGTTTTGACCGGCATCTGCCAATTGTAACGGGAACCACAGGATGGTACGACGAAATTGATAAAGTGACGGCTGTCTGCAGTGAAAAAGACGGTAGCCTGCTGTATGCACCGAATTTCAGTATCGGCGTGCATGTCCTGTTTTACCTCAACAGGCAACTTGCCGGAATTATGGGTAAAATGAAAGATTACCGGGCTCAAATAGAAGAAACACACCACATCCATAAAAAGGATGCCCCCAGCGGCACAGCCGTTCAACTGGCGGAAGATATTATTAAAAATCACCCTCAATACAATAAATGGATTAACGGGAAGCGTTCGGTGGAGGAAGAACTTGAAATATTTTCCCGGCGTGAAGACGAAGTACCGGGAACCCATGAAATCATCTACGATTCGGATGTTGACAAAATTGTTTTGAGCCACGAAGCAAAGTCGAGAGAGGGTTTTGCAAAGGGTGCCCTGATGGCAGCCCGGTTCTTAAAAGATAAAAAAGGTGTTTTTACCATTAACGATTTACTAAAAACAGTAGGGTTATGAAACAGCAGGTTCAAATAACAATAATGATACTGGGGCTGGCGGCGTTGCTTTTTGCTTCTTGCAGCACCGTAAAAAAATCGGCAAAGGCAAAGCAGATTCCCTGTAAAGAGATGCAACCGTTGGAAGCCACCTTTAAAACCGACCCCTTTACGCTCGATTCGGTTTGGATAGACGACAACTGCCTGAACCTTGTTGTCCGTTACGACGGCGGATGCGGCACTGCGGAGTGCGGTCTCTACCATACCAACAAAATACTGCAATCATATCCGCCCAAAACGGCTTTGTGGATAAAATTTACCGATAACGATCCTTGCCGGTCGGAGGTTACAAAACAATTCCGTTTTAAACTGACACCATTTGAAAATTATGCCTTAAACGGCGGAATTCTGTTTACATTTACCGGAACCGGTAAGCGGGTTTTGTTTAAAAAATCCGAACATTAAATTTCCTACTTTTGCACCGTTTTCCGGTTTAACAAACTTTAACCG
>JALVZH010000191.1:24578-28395 GCA_027022105.1 Bacteroidales bacterium
TTGTTCCCCTTCCGCCTTAGGCGGAGGTGTAGGGGTGGGTTTATTAAAAAAAGATATTCACTTTTCTGGTTTTCAATATTTTATAATTCGTTTAATTATTGAGGCTTTAAACAAGTTTATTTATAATTTAAAAGACAATACCAATGTTAGAATTAATTATTGTAATTCCCATACTATTTACGCTTCCCACCATCTTTTTGTGGGCGCAGTTTGTAAAAGCCGGACGCAAAGGCTGGGAAACACTTATCCCTTTTTACAACCTGTATGTTTTCCTCAAAATCATTAAAAAACCCATGTGGTGGTATGCATTGCTGCTGTTTCCTTTCATCAACGTATTTATGTACATGCTGATGCTTGTGGAAATGGCCAAATGCTTTAATAAATTCGGTTTGTGGGAGCAGTTTCTCGCCGTTGTTGTACCCTTTATCTATTTTCCGTGGCTGGCCATTAAAGGTGACGAACGGTTTGTTGACCCCGATGACAGGGAAGAACCCAAAAAAAGCGTTACCCGCGAGTGGGTTGATGCCATTGTGTTTGCCGTGGTGGCAGCTACCATTATTCGAACTTTCCTTATCGAGGCCTATACCATTCCCACCTCATCCATGGAAAAGTCGTTGCTGGTGGGCGATTATCTGTTTGTGAGCAAAATTGCTTACGGGCCCAAAGTACCCAACACGCCCCTCTCTTTCCCCTTTGTACACCATACACTTCCTCTTACAACCGATACAAAATCCTATCTCGACTGGGTTCATCTTCCCTACTTCCGTTTTCCCGGTATGGGGCATGTGCAGCGTTACGATGCAGTGGTGTTTAACTATCCTGCCGGCGATACGGTTTCCACAAGATTCCAGAGTAACGTCAGTTATTACACTTTGGTAAAAAAATACGGTCGAAAACGGGTATGGAGCGATAAACGGAATTTCGGCGATATTGTTTACCGTCCGGTTGACAAACGGGAGAATTACATAAAAAGATGTATCGGGCTTCCGGGGGACACCTTGCAAATTATTGACAGACAGGTGTATATCAATGGTAAAGAAAGTCACAATCCCGGGAAATATCAGTTTCAGTATGAGGTAATTACCGACGGGCACAGCATTAATCCCAAAATTCTTGACAAGCTGAACATTACCGAGGGCGGAAGTACATCCGTTCCGGGCGATTTTGTTTATGTACTTACCAATGAAGCCAGGGATGCGCTGGCAAAATTGTCCATTGTAAAAAAGATTGTTCCCATCAACGAAAAAGCCGGAGTTTGGGACAGGGAGATATTTCCGTACGATTCGTTGTATAAATGGAATCGCGATAACTACGGTCCTATATGGATTCCGAAAAAAGGTGCTACAATTGCCCTGAACCGCAAAACCCTGCCTCTTTATCGACGCGCCATAAGGGTGTATGAAGGAAACGACCTGAAAGAGAAAGATGGCAAAGTATATATTAACGGCGAACCTGCCGACCACTACACTTTTAAAATGAATTATTACTGGATGATGGGTGACAACCGGCACAACTCTGCCGACTCGCGGTACTGGGGTTTTGTTCCCGAAGACCACATTGTAGGCAAAGCCGAATTTGTATGGCTTTCAATGGATCCCAACAAATCGCTGCTTGAAGGAAAAATAAGATGGAACAAAATGATGCGGTTTGTGAAATAGGCTTGCTATTTAAACGGCCGAATTTGCGGTATTCTTTTTCTTTTATCTTAAAAACTTACTTTTAACAGAGATTAGACTTTTCCTGATTCAAGCCATATTGTTTTGCATCGAACATTCATGATTAAGCTTTAAAATGTTGTATATTGCAACTTTTAATCAACAATCACTGAATAGATAACCGATGCGTATAAAATTATCATTTGAACTATCCGGAAAACGCCAGGTATTGCCGCTGAATTACCAATACCCGGTAAGTGCTTGGATTTATTCTGTATTCGGTAAATCCGACGAAGCATTTACAAATTTTTTACACAAAGAAGGCTACCGGACGGAAAGCGGTAAACGGTTTAAACTTTTTACTTTTTCGAGGCTCAGGTTTCCGAAAAACACAACCAAACTGATAAAAGGAAGCGACCGGATGGAGGTTTTTGCAAGAAAAGCCTTTCTTGAGATAGCGTTTTATCTGCCCGAAACGGCACAACACTTTGTGTCGGGATTGTTTGCCGATCAGCATGTGATTATCGGCGACAGGATTTCACAGCTGGCAATGGATGTTGTTTCGGTGGAAGTTATGAAGCAGTATGATTTTTCGGGAGGAACAGTGAAACTGAGAACCCTATCGCCGGTGGTAATATCCAAAGTGGAGACAAATAAAAAATATGAGCAATATTTGTCGCCTGAGGATGAGGAGTTCGGAAAAATATTCAGCCTGAACCTGCTCGACAAATATAAAGCAGCTTGTAAATTCAGCGGAAAAGAAGAAGTCGGGTTTACGGTTAACGATATAAAATTTGAAAACCTCACGGAACATCCGCGCTCGGCGTTACAAAAAATAAAAGCATTTACCGACGAAGAAACACAGGTAAAAGGCTACCTGTTTGATTTTGAACTTACCGCACCTGACGAGGTTATAGCCGTAGGACTTGATGCCGGTTTCGGTGCCATGAGCAGCATTGGTTTCGGTTTTTGCAAAATAATTTGAAAACTTTTTAATATAGTGACAAATAATGGCAGTGAGGGTGTGTAGTTTTGCTTTTTAATATTTGGCGAACAATAGACAATTTGAGATAATATGAGAAGAGTTGGTTTGGTTTGAGGAGACATATGATAATTAAATATTTATCAACATGTTTTGATTGGGGTGTAAATATGAGTAAATTTGTGGGGTTATGAAAACGATAATAATTACACCGGACAACGAAAAAGATTTTGACTTTTTAGTTCTTCTTTTGGAAAAATCAGGCTATGCATACAAAGTGGTTAGTGAGGGAGAAAAAGAAGACATGAGTTTGCTTTTTATGATGTTGGAGGGAGAAGATGATAACATTGAAGAAACTAAATAAGTAGCGATATTATGATACGGGAAATTGTAAATTTTGTTGAATACCTGGAGGAAAAGAGTCCGAAAATTTTTTCGGAGAATATAAATCTAAAAGAAGGTGTTTATGTTTTTTTGGAAAAGGAAGGTGATGAATTTATTATAAAAAAAGACAATGTTTTAAAAGTAGGAAAAGATACTGAAAAGAATAATCTATATCGAAAGTTTCTTGAATTAAGGTTAAATACCGGGATGTTAAATGCAATGAAAAGTTTTAATTCCGGGCCAAAAATTTATATTGAAATAGGATCACCCTTTGCTATTTCCATACCTTACAAAGCGATTTTAGAAAAAGGAATCAATAAGCGACTTGAAGCAGCAGAGGCATATTTTAAAGCTGCCAAAAAGTACATCGATTTAGAAAATGCACAACATATAAAGTGGGAAAAAGAGTTTAAAAATTTTGTATTGACCAAGGCGTTTGATATCATTGATAAAGAAGAAATTTTTCAAAAACTAACCAAAAAAGATACTATTTATTTTTTTCTGAAAGAACCGTCAGTTGATGATTATAAAGAGAATCACGAGCGTTTCCTTTCGGAAAAGCTTTTTAACAAAGATAAATTCAACATTACTACAAATTCGGGAGAAACGTATGGAATTAGTGATAATTTAAGTGGTTTTAATGACAAAAAAGAATTTCTAAAGCATAAAACCGCCACCATTGAATTGAATTACAGGGTTAGTGGAAAAGAAGCAACAAAACTTTTTAAGTTTTTTCAATTGCAAAAGAATGGCATTTTACCAAATCCGATGCCGGTTTTTGTGGACAGGAATGAAT
>JALVZH010000192.1:0-4039 GCA_027022105.1 Bacteroidales bacterium
CTTGAGAAAGCATTTACCAATTTTCATTTTTCAACCCGCCAGGTCGCCACCCGCATGTCCCCGTTCGACCTGGCGGGTTATCTTGTTGTAAACCTGTCAGGTAGCCTTGTACCTGACAGGTTGGAAAATTTTTATCCATTTCCTTTTCTCAACCCTTCAGGTCTCTCCCCGCATGCCGTCGTTCGACCTGAAGGGTTATTGGTAAATTGTTAACAACTCGTTAATAATCATAAATAGTTAATTAATTAGATGTATTTTTGCCTGTTCAAATAAAACACGATTTACAAATCAAAATTTTTCAATTACTTACACATGAAAAAATTATTATTACTTTTTCTTACCCTGATTATCATAGGGAGTGAAAATATTATGGCACAAACCGAAACCAATGTAGAAGCACTGTTAAAACTATCCCGCAAATTTGAAGCCGAATCTAAAGAAAAGCAGGCCAAAGTGGCTTTATGGGCGGCCAAGCATGGAGTTGCCGTATTTCAGGATATTGGCGACGGCCGTGCACGCCAGATTGTGGATATCGAAGACGACAAACCTGTTTTTTATATAACCCATAACCTTGGTGCAGCACACACCACCCGTGCTGCCGAGCTGTGGCCGGGCGGAAGTACCGGTTTGGAAGTTACCGGACAGGGATATGTACAACTTGGCGAATGGGATGCCGGCAAAGTACGAACGACACATCAGGAATTTACCGACCAGGGCGGGTCGCGTGTGATTGTAATGGACGGTAACCATGCTTTGCACGACCATGCCACCCATGTAGCCGGAACATTAATTGCCGGCGGGGTTACAGCCAACGCCAAAGGTATGAGCTATGCCGGTACTCTGAAAGCCTGGGAATGGACAAGCGATGAGTCGGAAATGGCTGCCGCCGCTGCCAACGGGCTGGAAATCTCAAACCACTCGTACGGTTATGGACGCGGTTGGGATTACTACAACGGTAACTGGGTTTGGCGAGGGAATTCAAATGTTTCTCCTGTGGAAGATTACAAATTCGGATTTTACGACGGCGATTCCCGTCAATGGGATCAGATAGCCTACAATGCACCTTTTTATCTAATAGTTAAATCGGCCGGAAACGACAGGGGTGAAGGCCCCGGTGATGCCGGAACCAATGGAAAACCCGAAAAAGACGGCGGTGATGACGGCTACGACTGCATAGGAACCACCAGTGTTGGAAAAAACATTATGACTGTGGGTGCCGTACGCGAGGTGCTTGATTATCAAAATCCTTCCGATGTGGTGATGAGCAGTTTCAGTTGCTGGGGCCCGGCCGACGACGGCAGAATAAAACCCGATATTGTTGCCAAAGGGGTTTCTGTATATTCCACAACCTCGGCAAGCAACAACTCTTATGCTTCATACGACGGCACTTCAATGTCTTCCCCCAACGCCGCCGGTACCATGGCACTCATTCAAAAATATTATCAGGATACACATGGCGGAACCCCCATGAGGGCTGCTACGCTTAAAGGGCTTATGCTTCACACCGCCGATGAAGCCGGCCCCGACCCCGGCCCCGATTATATGTTCGGTTGGGGATTGATGAATGCAAAAAGAGCTGCACAAATTGTAACCGATGACCTGGGTCAAAATGTAATTGACGAACAGGTGCTCAACGGCGGGGATATCTATCTGCGTGAAATCACTGTACCCGAAGGTGCAACCGAACTCAGGGTAACCATCTGCTGGACCGACCCGGCCGGATTGCCCGTATCTGCTCAGCTCAATCCCCGCGACCCCATGCTGGTAAATGATCTTGACCTGAGAATACAGGATGCTTCGGGAAACACCTATTACCCCTGGCGGCTTGACCCCGAAAATCCGTCGGCAGCCGCTGTAAACGACGGCGAAAACAATGTGGATAATGTGGAATCGGTACAAATTGAAAATCCCGCAGCCGGCACCTATACCATATGGGTTGACCACGACGGTTCGCTAACAGGGGGCTCACAGGCTTTTTCCGTTATTATTTCCGGCATTGAAGAATATACGGTTCTTCCCGGTTGTGTTACCAACTTTGGTTCGCCCGGCGACGGTGCTACCGATGTTTTTTTAAACGAATATATTACCTGGGAACCGGCAGACTTTGCCTCGGGTTATGATGTTTATCTCGGTACCGACGGTGGCGGTGTTACAACACCTACCAATTTTTATAACGGCGAACATTTTACAACAAACGGATTTTCAGCTTTTCTCGCTCCGTCAACAACCTATTATCTGCAGGTGGTACCTACCAACAATATGGGGTCGGCACAGGGTTGCAACACCATTTGGTCGTTTACTACCATGGATGCCATTTCCCAATATCCCTACCTCGAATCGGTGGAAAATGTTTCCACACCCGACCTGCCTTATGGCTGGCAGTCCGATGATTTTTCCGACCTGGGGTGGTTCAGTACCAACCTGATAAGTCATACGGGCAGTAAATCCATGGCTATCTATAATACGGATGGTCTGGTGGAAACCGATTACGACAACTGGCTTGTATCGCCCCCCATGCGGGTTCAGGACGGAAATGAATACAATGCTACATTCTATTATAAAAGTTTTCTTCCCGGACATGCCGAAACCATGCGGGTTTACTGGGGAACCACACCGTTCCTCGAAGATATGACCAATCTGCTGTTCGAAGCGGTTGACTTTAGCGGAGGTGCATGGCAAATGGGCGAGGGGTTGATTATTCCCGGGCCGCAGGATTCCCTCATCTTTATCGGCTATCACATGCAAAGCCAGGCCGGCTACGGAATGTTTCTCGACGATATGCAGGTGGAAAACTGGGGGCCGGTTGGCGTTGAAGAACCGCAGCAACCCGACGATGTTAAAATATTCAATAAAAACGGCTCTGTTGCAGTCACAGCTTCCGGTGAGTGGAATGGCGGAAATGTAACTGTATTTAATCTTACAGGACAAATTGTGGCGCAGGATGTGTACAACAATCCGCTTATCATTTCAACAGGACAACACGGCAGGGGAAATCTTTACATTGTAAACATAAAGAAAGGGAACCGGTCGGTAACCGGAAAAGTGCTTATCCCTTAATCAGGAAACGCACTGTTTTACGGCTCTCTTGTTTCAGATATACGGTTTTGCCGGAGGTGAATCTTTCAATAAGTTCGTCTCCGGCATTTCTTAATGTTATTAGCGTAAGGCCGGTGTTGTAGCGTACCGTGAACAGTTTTCTCAGGTCTTCAAGCAGCATATCAAGGTTTTTATGATTGCCGTCAATACACACCGAAAAACTTATGGCCGAGTTTTGCATAATATGCACATGAACTTTATGCCTGCTGAAAATCCGGAAAATATCTTTCAGGTTGTCTTCGGCTATAAACGACAAATCCCCCGAACTGATACTCAATAACGAAAGGTGCTCTTTGACAATTATTTTCGGTATATCATCCTCTTGGGCTTCACCGGAGATGATCGACGGAGGCTTGTCGGGAGTGTAGAGACCCCTGATATGCAAAGGAATAGCTGCCCGTTGCAACGGCTGAATGGTTTTGGGATGCACCACCGAAGCACCGTAAAAAGCCAGCTCTATGGCTTCACGGTAAGAAACCTTTGTCAACTGAACGGCATCGTCAAACCGCTTCGGGTCGGCATTCATCAGTCCGGGTACATCTTTCCATATGGTAAGGCGCTTTGCCTTGAGGCATTTTGTCAAAATAGCAGCCGTATAATCCGAACCTTCCCTGCCGAGGGTGGTGGGTTCGCCTGCAGGGTCGGCTCCGGTAAACCCTTCCGTAATTACGGCCGTGCCCTGTTCCAAAACCGGCTCAATCCTCGATGTAGCAGCACGTTCCGTCAGCTTCCACAAAATATTTGCCGATGTAAAATTGCTGTCGGTTACAATCACACGGTCGCTGTGAACCGGTTTTACGGGGATGCCCTGTTTGTTTAAATAGTTGGCGGTAATTTCCGAAGACAGCCGCTCGCCAAAACTTACAACCGCATCGTAACTTTTATAAAGGTCTGACGGAAGATTGTTCAAAACCGAATTTATTTCATCAAATATGGTTTTAAT
>JALVZH010000192.1:4049-8026 GCA_027022105.1 Bacteroidales bacterium
CATACGGGAGCGCAATAATTTCATCTGGCAATCCTGAAGCTCATTTCATCTTCCTTCACCTTCACCATAGCTTTTTTGTCTGAAAGCCGAAAGTATTTTTTCAAGTTTGTTGGTGGTTTTTCCCAGTGCCGATACAACAATTACCAACGGGGAATCAACCTCACGAATCACTTTCGCCATCTTCTCAAACCCTGCTTTGTCTTTCAAAAGCGCCCCGCCGAACTTATAAACTTCCATTAATAAATCCCTTAACCTTTAGTGTTGCAAAGAAACAATATTTTACGGATTAAAGAATACTTATAAGTGAGGAGTTTTATAATAATATTTTGGGCGGCCGGGCGGGTTTATAGTTGCATGCCTTAAGGCATCGCAAGTGCTGTCCGCTTGTAGTCCTCGCCGGCAGGGCTGTTCGGCTAAATTGCGGCTGCGGGGTCTTCGCTCACCGCTCAGCCTCCTCGCCGCAAGCCTTACAAGCCCTGCCGCCTGCGGGCTACCGCTCCCATCCCTGCCGCAGTTTCCGTTCTGCAATCTTACATCTTACATCTGATTTCTTACATATTATCATCATGTCAGGTCGAAAAATATGATAAATTGATAACATTTCTTCCCCGGTTTTGTCACGTTCCGAGCAATTTACAGGTAGGTTATTCGGTTTGGAATGGTGAAGAACCTCTCCGCTTGAGGCGGGGAAGAATCTCCCCTCGTGCTTCTTTTCCAATTCAACATACAGTACGGTTATCATTCGGAGATTCATCGGGCACGCTTGTAAACCTGACGGATTGAACGCTGACTCCGTGGGTAAGGCCTCCGTCAGGTTGAGAAAAATCCCACTCCCCGCGTCCCATTTCCGATCTGTTTTAGGCGAAAAAGAATTTCCCTTCGTGCTTCTTTTCCAATTAAAAATACGGTATGGAAAACATTCGGGGATTCTTCGGGCGCGCCTTCCCTATATCCAACCTGTCAGCGCCCTCTGAATTATGGGGTGAAGAGTATGTGTGTAATCCCTCCCCACACTTGATCATTGAGCGTTGTGCGTTGCTTATTGCTCATTTTCAATTCATTCTTAATTCTAATAATTCCCCATTCTTCAATAAATCTGAAATCGATATTCGATATTCGGTGTTCGTTCAGCCTGCGGCGGACATGTATTCAATTACCCTTTCTCACTCGCTAAACATTAAAGTTCAGGTTTTCAAGCCTTGTTTCCGACCGTTCAGGTCTCCACCCGCAAGGCTATAACCCCGACCTGAAAGGTCACAATCCGCCTCAGGCGGAGCCCTTTGAATTGCCGGGTGTGGTGTCTGTTATGTTTTCCCATCCCACTTGCTTATTGAATACTTGTCCGCCGCAGGCTGATTGAACATTGCCTATTGCTTATTTTCAGGCGTTTAGGCTTTGTTTTCGACCTTTCAGGTCTCCGCCCGCAAATCCCACGGCGACCTGAAAGGTCACTCCGCTCAGCCCCTCTAAACCTCTGAACCTCTGAACCTCTGAACCTCTGAACCTTTGAACCTCTGAACCTCTGAACATTAAACTTTTTAAAACCTTTCTTTAATCAACCCTTTTCTAAAGGCTGCCAGAAGCATTTTCAGGTCGTCAATTTGCGATTTTATTTCGCGTCCCACATCGGTGTCGCTTACCCGTTTTCTTTTGGCATTGGCTTCAATAAGCACCGTGTTGGAAATAATGTCTTTTTCCTCTTCAACGGCTTTTTGTTTCGAATCGAAATGCTGGTGCTCTACCAATACCAGGCCGTATGAGTTGTAAATCAACGTATAACCCGATACTCCCGTAACTTTCTGGTAAGGAAGCGACATGCCGCCGTCAATCACAAACAGTTTTCCGTTGGCTTTAATGGGGCTTTCGCCTTTTTTAACTTTTACGGGAACATGACCGTTGATAATGTGGGAACTATCCGGATTAAGCCCGAATTCTATCAGAATATTATTACAATATTTTTCTTCTTTATAGGCCAAATCGTAATACGGATTGCGGGCCTCTTTATGGGTCTCTTTTTCAGCAATAAAATACCTTTCGAAAGTGGCCATTTTTGCCTTGCCGAAAAGTGGGGAATCGGGGCCGCACCATAAATACCAGAGATAATCGGCACCGGTATTCTCACTTTTTTGCGAACGGTGCTGGTAAACCTTACGGGCTACACGGTCAAAGTTGTCGCACAATGCTTTTCCCGAATATTTTTTATTCTCAATATAAACCTCCGTAAATTCACCGTCGGGTTGCATGGGAATGCATCCGTGGTACAGTAAATTGGAATTGAAAGTAAGATACATGCTGCCGTGGGTAAGCAGAAATTCGATGTGTTTTTGCAACCGTACGCTGTTTTTAATGCTGTTTTCCAGTTTTCTGATTACATCTTCTTCCTCTTTTGTCAGTTTGTAGGGATTTTCGGGATCGATTGTCGGAAAATTTTTGTCGAGCAGTTCGTAGGTTTTATTGCCAATGGTAATGGTTCCTTTTTTATAGTCAATTTTATCCAAAAGCAGGCGGTCGTCCATATTAAAACGGGGATTACGTTTAATAACTTCTCCCTCCAGTTTAAACTGGATGATTGAAATGGCCTTATGCATTTGCTTTACAAGCTTTTGGTCGCGGTCGCTGTCGGGGCTCTTTGCCTCAAATAGTTCGCACGGGTCGTTTTGGTACTGTTTCATGGCAAAGGTAACCAATGGCATCAGGTTGATACCGTAAGCGTCTTCCAGGGTATCAAGGTTGTTGTATCGCAGCGAGATACGTATCATATTGGCAATCAGTGCGCGGCTTCCCGAAGCGGCACCCATCCAAAGTATATCGTGGTTTCCCCACTGGATATCCACCGAGTGGTAATCCATCATTTTGTCCATCACCTTTTCAGGGTAGGGCCCGCGGTCGAATATGTCGCCGATAATGTGCAAACGGTCGATAAGCAGGTGCTGGATAAATTCGCAAATGGCAACAATAAAGGCTTTGGCACGTCCAATATAGATAATGGTGTTGATAATGCTTTCGAAATACTCCTCTTTGTCTTCGCCGCTTTCGTTGAGCAACTCGTCAATAATGTATGCAAAGTCTTTGGGCATGGCTTTCCGCACTTTTGAACGGGTGTATTTGCTGGCTGCCGCCCGTGCCACTTTCGTCAGACGTTGCAAAGTAATGGCATACCATTCGTGAGGTTCCTCTTCGTTGGCCAGAACAAGTTCCAGTTTCTCACGGGGATAATAAATCAGGGTGGCCAGTAGTTTTTTGTCTTTTTCGCGAATGGTTTTTCCGAATACGTCGTCAATCTTTTTTCGTACCACACCCGATGCATTGGCCAGTACATGACTGAATGTCTCAAATTCGCCGTGTATGTCGCTCAAAAAGTGCTCGGTTCCTTTGGGAAGATTCAATATTGCCGAAAGGTTGATAATTTCGGTACTTGCACTTTGTACATTGGGAAACTTTTCCGCCAGCAGGTTAAGGTATTTGATTTGGCTTATCAATTCTTTTGTAGGATAGTTGCTTTCGCTAAATTGATCCATAAATTTTTTTCTAAAATTGTTAATTGTCCATTTAGCTGCAAAAATAGTGAAATAGGTTTATAAAACAGGGTGTTTGTTTAAAAGTAAATCCTGACCAAAAAATTAAATGTTCTGCCAAACGACCAAAATCCTTTAAATGTATTTATTGTATGGCCGGCACCGTCTTCTCCCGTTTCTATATATCTTTTATCAAGCAGATTAAATCCGTTAATGCCTGCCATAACATTGTATCCGGCCACTCTGAATGGAATCTGTAAATAGCTGTTTATTACCCAATAAGGAGGAAACCTGTAGGAATTGGAATAATCTCCTTCTATATTTCGGTTTACCGGATTGAACGATGCATACAGGTTGTTGAAATAAAAACCTTCCACTTTCAGGTTGATAAGTTTGAAAAACCTCAACCGGGCATAAAGTCCCGCTTTTTGCTGTGCCGTACCTCCCACATGAACACCTTTT
>JALVZH010000192.1:8036-9329 GCA_027022105.1 Bacteroidales bacterium
TTACACAAACATTAACCGTATCGGTTATCACATTGTTGTTGTTGATGAGTTTGGCCGTTACATCGTTCATCCAGCGGTAATCGGCCACCGATGCCAAAGCGCCGAAAGAAAAGAAGTCGTTAAATTTGTATGTGATTTCCAGCTCTATTCCCTCGTGCCTCGATTTCAAACCGTTGATCATGGCTCGCGAAAGTTCGTTGTTTTCCAGTTGGACATATTCGTTGGTCAGCATGGAAACATTGTCCCAAACCGTATAATATCCGCTTAATTTCAATTTAAACCCGGGAAGCATGAGTTTGTATCCTGCTTCGGCAGTGGCAAAATGCTCGTTTCTGATGTTTTGAACCGGGGTATTCGTAAAATTCCCGAAAACATATTTAAAATAGGGTGCCTTGGTGATATAAGCCCCGTTTACATAAATGCTGTGAATGTTGCCGGAAGTGTTAAAACCGATACCTGTCCTGATATCAATACCCGGTTTTGATATGGTTTTACTTGCAGGATTGTTTGTATAGTTATAATTATCAATGCGTTTGTACCAATTATTGCTCCCTTTAATGCCCAAAAACCATTGAATGTTTTCATTGGCGTAATTAATTCTGGCATAGCAGTTTATCAGGTTGATTACGGAATGGTTGTTTACTTTGATGATATCGCCGGGATACATAATCTGGTTTCTTCCGGACACTCCCGCCAGCGACCACGAATAATCCTCGATAAAAAACCTTCCCCCGAGCAGGTCGCTGATTTCTTCACGTAAAAATGACCTGAAATAGCGGTAATGAATGCCTGCGGTCAAAACAAGACGCCGGGTTAAAGTGTATTGCACGGTGCCGAGCAGGCCTGTTTCCACATGGCTGGCAAGAAAATTTGTCTGAACATTTTTTGAAAATCCGGTAACGGTGTCGCCGTTTTCAAGCACAAAAACATCATTATTGTTTCTGTTGTTGTTCACAATGGTTTCCCAGTCAATTTGCCCCTGGTCGTCGCGGTACTCGAAAATGGAAGGTGCATAATTAAAGCTTTCCGACCATTTTCCACCGCCGGTACCGTAAGAAAAATAGAAAGTGTTGGTCAGTTTCAACCCTTTTCCCGCTTCAAGGTTATGATTTGCCATGAAAAAAGGTTTGTGGTAAAAATTGGCGGATGCATTCCGCTTTTTACCGTTGTACCAACCCCAGTTTTTGTTGTAATCGAAACCGTACCGGTCAATTTCGTTTTCAGTAAGTTTTAAAGTACGCTGTTCGTGGTACTGCGGAGCCCCGAGCAGTGTAAAACTAAGGCTGTTTTTGG
>JALVZH010000193.1 GCA_027022105.1 Bacteroidales bacterium
TTTTAAATTCGGTAAGAACCTCTTCGATGCTCTCTTTGTTTACATCGCTTATATCGCACACATACAATACAATAGTGGCCTCTTTTATTTTGTCGTAGGTACGTTCTATTCCCATGGTTTCTATTGCGTCCGACGACTGCCGCAGTCCTGCCGTATCGATAAAGCGAAAAGAATAACCTTCAATAACAATAGTGTCTTCAATGGCATCGCGGGTGGTTCCGGGAATTTCGGAAACAATGGCTTTTTCCTCTTTCAGCAAAGCATTGAGCAGTGTTGATTTTCCGGCGTTGGGTTTGCCGATTATGGCCACCGGAATCCCTTTTTTCAGCACATTGCCCCATTTAAAAGAGTTTTTCAGGCTTTGGAGTTCTTTTTTCAGCTCGTTCACGATGTTCATAAACCTTGTCCGGTCGGCAAATTCCACATCCTCTTCACTGAAATCCAGTTCCAACTCCATCAACGAGGCCAGCTCAACAAGTTGCTGTCTGAGGCTTTTAATCTTTTCCGAAAACCCTCCCCGCATCTGGCTTATGGCCATATTGTGTGCCGTTTTCGACTGGGAAGCAATAAGGTCGGCAACCGCTTCGGCCTGCGACAAATCCATTTTTCCGTTCAGAAATGCCCGCAAAGTAAATTCACCCGGATTGGCGAGCCGTGCTCCTTTATCAAGCATAAGCTCCATCAATCGTTGTTGGATGTATTCCGAACCGTGGCACGATATCTCCACAACATCCTCGCCCGTATAAGAATGCGGTGCCTTGAACCAGCTTACCAGCACTTCGTCAACCATTCCTTCATTGTCGGAAATTGTACCGAAATAAAGCTTATGGCTTTGGGTAAGTCCCTGCCCGTCTGCCCCTTTGCTTTTTTTGAATACCGATTCGATAATCTCTTTGCTTTTCGGCCCCGATAGACGCACCACGGCTATGGCACCCTGTCCCGGTGGCGTGGCTACCGCACAAATCGTATCCTGGACATAGGTTGTGTTGGTATTCATTATTCTTATTTAAAATAGATAATAAATAACAAAAATAATCAACTTTTTCTTACTATTTATTGAAAAGGTTTTACCTTTGGCAATTCTTTTTTTGAAAATGCTTAAAAGCTAAAAATTTTATACAAATGAGTGTATTGGTAAATAAAGATTCAAGAGTTGTAGTACAGGGGTTTACAGGTAGCGAAGGCACGTTTCATGCCGGCCAGATGATTGAATACGGCACCAATGTTGTCGGTGGCGTTACACCCGGAAAAGGTGGTCAGGAGCACCTCGGAAAACCTGTTTTTAACACCGTAAAAGATGCTGTTGACAAGGCAGGTGCCAATGTTTCGGTAATTTTTGTGCCGCCGGCCTTTGCCGCTGATGCCATAATGGAAGCTGCCGAAGCGGGTATCGGAGTTATTGTTTGTATTACCGAGGGAATTCCCACCGAAGACATGGTTAAGGTTAAAGAGTACCTTTCGGACAAAAAGAGCCGTTTGGTTGGTCCCAACTGCCCCGGTGTTATCACCCCCGGCGAAGCCAAAGTGGGTATCATGCCCGGGTTTATTCACAAAAAAGGCCGTGTGGGTATTGTCTCCCGCTCGGGAACCCTTACCTACGAAGCCGTTGACCAGCTTACAAAAGCCGGTTTGGGACAAACCACTGCCATCGGTATCGGAGGCGACCCAATTATCGGAACAACCACCAAAGAGGCTGTGGAACTGTTTATGAACGACCCCGAAACCGAAGGTATTGTCATGATAGGTGAAATAGGCGGAAGTATGGAAGCCGATGCAGCATATTATATTAAAGAGCACGGAACAAAACCGGTTGTGAGCTTTATTGCCGGTGCCACAGCGCCCAAAGGACGTACCATGGGCCATGCCGGCGCCATTATCGGCGGCAAAGCGGATACTGCCGAGGCCAAAAAAGCCATTTTGCGCGAATGTGGTGTTCATGTGGTTGATTCGCCGGCTGATATAGGTAAAAAAATGCTGGAACTCTTAAGCTAAGAAAGGGTAATAGTTTTTTCATATGTTTGTTGAAAAAAGGCTGTCTCGTGCGAGATGGCCTTTTTTGATGTATTTGTTTGATGTTTTATGTATGATGTGGTAACTCATAGAAACAGATGTTTTATTTTTGATCAGTTTGCAGTGGACACGTGCGATAATTTTATTGCTGAATAAGATTGATGGGGATATTTATCAGGGCGGCTGGGTTTATAGTTGCATGCCTTTAGGCATCCCCATCTGCTGTTGCTCCCATTCCTGCCGCAGTTTCCATTCTTAATTCTAACACGCGTCTGCCTCAGGCTGATCTTATGTCGGATATCTTACGTTGATGTACTACTAATTACGAATCAAAATGGAAAGCAAGAAAAAAGTAGGGTTTAAAACCTGACAGGCTGAACGTTGCATTGAGGGCAGGCTCCTGTCAGGTTGAAACTTCTAATAATCTCCCCCCATGTGCTTCTACTCCGATTCAACAACGGTACGGACATCATTTCGGAGATTCATCGGACTCCGCAAATCCTTTGGCCTACCTGTCAGAGCCCTCTGAATTACGGGAAAGACTATTGCATAAAATTTTATTTACCCCACGCTAAACATTAAACTTTTGAACCTTTGAACCTATCAACATCAAACATAATACATCAAAAATATTACATCCAAAATATCACATCCAAACATCCTTTCTCACTCATACCTCAACGCCTCAATGGGATCCAGCCCCGCGGCTTTATTGGCCGGCAGAATACCCGACAGCAGTGCTACCGCAAAAGTGAGCACAATACCTACGGCTACCCATCCCCAGGGAATAATAAAGTTACTTCCGGTAAAAAAAGAGACCATATTTCCGGCAGCAACCCCTGAAACAAT
>JALVZH010000194.1 GCA_027022105.1 Bacteroidales bacterium
CAACCGCTTAATAGTTGACGGACTGAATACCAATGGAGCAGGCGATGATTACACACCCAACAACGAGCTGGTGAATACCTTTTACCGTGCTCCAACTCTGTCGGGGCAGGTTAATCTGTTTATGATTCTGGATGACAACCCGCAGGAAACCACCTGGCAGTTGAAAAACTCCAACGGCGATGTTATTCAGGAAGGCGGCCCTTACAGCGATCCGGGCGGAATGGTTATCGAACAATTTGAAATTTCTGCAAACGACTGCTACGAGGTGGATATACTCGATTCGGGTAACGACGGAATGTGTTGTGATCATGGAACCGGTTATTATGCGGTTATTTACGGTAATAATCAGACTGCTTTTGAAGGCGGTCAGTTCGATTCCATTGACAGGAATGAGTTTTCGTACGATATTGTGGGTGTAAATGAATTTAAAACTTACAGCAATGTAAATATCGGCCCCAATCCTGCAACCGATATGTTGAATATCAGTTTTGTTTTACAAAAAGAGGAAAATGTTTCACTCGCTGTTTACGATTTGCTTGGAAAAACGGAACTTGCCGAAGAGAAAGGTATGCAGACCGTTGGTGAGAAACAATGGAAAATCGATATTTCGGGACTTTCAAACGGGATTTACCTCTTTAAAATGAAGATTGGTAATGAAGATTATATTAAAAAGATTGCTGTTCGTTAATAACATATGGAATTACAGAAAAAGCTGTCCTTTTGGGCGGCTTTTTTTATATCTTGCTGTTTCTTAAAGCCACACCCTCTTTTTGATACAGAATGGAAAAAAGCCAGAGGGTAATCAGCATACTTCCAACAATATAATAACCGTTTGGTGTAGCCCCGAAATCTTCCATTTTTACCTTAATAAAACCGTTGTAATGAAGGTAAAAAATAATTACCGACGATGCATTGTTAACGAAATGCGCAAATATGGGCACCCAAAGATTTCCGGTATAAACAAACAGATAACCGAGCAACAGCCCGAGGGCAAACCGGGGCAGAAAACCGTAAAACTGCATGTGAAGCGCACTAAACAGAATGGCAGCAACAACAACTCCGACATGCGTGTTGCGTGTCCACCTGACAAGTATGCGTTGCATTAAACCCCTGAAAAGCAGCTCTTCGCCGAGGGCTGGAATCAGTGCAACAATGAACAGATTAAGGATTAAACCCGCAGGCGTGGAAACACTCAGAAAAACTTTTGTCAGCTTGTCGGCGTGCTGTTCGCTTTGTTTCAGCCATTCTTCCAAAGAGTGTAAACCGTGAGGAAACACAAAGGATCTGTTAATTTCCGTAAGGTAATTCACAAAAGGCAGAATGGTATAAATCATCAGAAAAGCCAGGAAAAGGGATATTGCTTTGGGTATTTTGTTTGTTCCAAGATATACACCGGGACGGTAGGTTGCCAACCATAAAAAAAAGAGAGAAGGAATAAAAAATACGCCTAACTGATTGAAAAACTGATAAAAATAAAGAAAGCTGCGGGCTTTGGCATCATGCGGGTCATTCAGGTAAGACGAAAGAGTTTCCATATCAGTATGGAGCCAAAGTTTACCAATCAACAGGCCCAACAACCCGAACAAAATGGTAAACAGGATTATCATTCCTATAAGAAAAAGGAATTGAACTGCGGCGGAGCGTTCTTTAAGGAATAATATCCTGTTCATAATCATTCTCTCTTAAAGGCGCAAAATTAATATTTTTGCAACCTCATAAACATTAAGAAAACAACGTGGTAAAAATCGGAACTATTGAACTGGGAGAATTTCCTTTGCTGTTGGCGCCCATGGAAGATGTAACTGACCCGCCTTTCAGGTACGTTTGTAAAATGTTCGGTGCCGGTATGATGTACACCGAATTTATCTCTTCCGAAGGGTTGATTCGCGATGCAGGTAAAAGTGTAAAAAAGCTGGATTTTGAAGAGTTCGAACGCCCCATCGGCATCCAGATTTTCGGTCATGATATCGATTCGATGGTAAAAGCCGCTCAATATGCCGAAAGAGCCAATCCCGATTTGATAGACATCAATTACGGTTGTCCCGTAAAAAAAGTGGTGTCCAAAGGTGCCGGAGCCGGCATATTAAACGACATTCCCAAAATGGTAAAAATGACGGAAGCCGTGGTAAAAGCCGTGAAACTGCCGGTAACCGTAAAAACCAGACTGGGTTATGATGACGAACATAAAGAGATAGTGGAAATTGCCGAAAGGCTTCAGGATGTCGGCATCAAAGCCATTACCATTCATGGCCGGACCCGCACACAGCGCCCGCGCATACCTGCCGACTGGACCCTTATAGGAGAGGTAAAAAACAACCCGCGAATGCATATCCCGGTGTTTGGAAACGGCGATGTAACAAGCCCTGAGAAAGCCGGATTTTTTAAAGATACGTATGGTGTTGACGGCGTAATGATTGCCCGGGGTGTTTACGGTAATCCGTGGATATTCAGAGAGATAAAACACTACCTTGCCACCGGCGAACTGCTTCCGCCCCCCGATACGGACGAACGTATTAAAATAAGTACCATTCATCTGGAACGTTCGGTACAGTGGAAAGGCGAACGGAGAGGAGTCCTTGAAATGCGAAAACACTGGTCGGATTATTTTAAAAACTATCCAAACTTTAAACCTTTCCGGTTAAAGCTTATGGCTGTGGAAACATTGCAGGAGGTAAAGGAGATTTTGATTGAGATTGGTGAATTTTATAAATAAAGCTTTCAATTTCTGACTTTGTTAAAAAAGTTGTTTAAAGTTAACATGATGACAATGAGTATAAAATATTGAAAACCAGAAAATGAATTCCATTATTCCCCTCCTTGGAGAGCTTGTCCCGACTTTACGTCGGGAGGTGTAGGGG
>JALVZH010000195.1 GCA_027022105.1 Bacteroidales bacterium
TCTCCAGGTTGGCCAGAAGGGATAGAATGCCGATGAATCTCCAAATGATGTCAGTACTATATTGTAAACTGGAAAAGAAGCACGAGGGGAGATTCATCGGCATTCTATCCCTTCTGGCCAACCTGGAGATGCCTCTGAAGTGTGAGGGATTGGTGGTGTGAGTTTACCCAAACTTTTTTTGTTTCTTTTATCTTTTTTCCTGCTTCCCAATTGGTTTCCTATTTCGAGGGTATTTTGATGTCAGATATAAGATGTTCGATGATAGAATTAAGAACGGGAATTGCGGCAGGGATGGGAGCGGTAGCTTGTGAAGGCGGCGGGCAATGTGAAGCAGGCGGCGGAGGCTGACGTGAGGAAGCCCACCCGCCTAAGGCGGGTCGCGAAACATGCCCGGTGACAAGCAACTACAAGCGGACAGCAGATTGCGATGCCTTGCGGCATGCAACTACAAGCCAGCCCGGCCGCCCAAAAAATCATAATCGGGAAAAATGTATTGTGGTTAACGAGATAACCGTTGGCAGTTGTAATTGAACTTGTTTAAAGTCTAAACATTAGATGAATTATAAAATATTGAAAACCAGAAAAATGAATATCTTTTTTTAATAAACCCACCCCTCCCCCTCCAAGGAGGGGAACAATGGAATTCATTTTCTGGTTTTCAATATTTTATACTTATTGTCATCATGTTAACTTTAAACAACTTCATTATCAATTTCCAAAACTATTTCCTATCTTTGCTGTGTCGTGCAGGATTTTTGTGTTGCGCCTGCTAAATTTTATACAACTATGAGCGATCCTTTCTGTTGTACCATAAGCAAACGATTTAAAAACACGGTTGAGGCCTGGAACAACGGATTTATTGTAATTCAAAAAACTTTTTATGGAAATATTTTTCATTCTTTCCATTCGACAGGGTATTACGGGTTGTCTGGAAAAGTTAGTTACCGTAACGATTAAAAAAGAGCAGTAATGAACAAACTGGAAAAACATTTTGAGAAATTCAGGAAAAATATTGTGGGTATTGATGCCGGTTTTGAAACTCCCTACGGATACCGGAAAATGATTTATGCCGACTGGGTGGCCAGCGGAAGGCTGTATCGACCCATAGAAAAGAGAATAGCGGAGGAGATAGGGCCGTTTGTGGGCAACACCCATACCGAAACTTCGGAAACGGGTACTTTGATGACCAAAGCCTATCATTATGCGCACAACAAAATAAAAAAACACGTGAATGCGGGGCCGGATGATGTGATTATTACCGCAGGGTTCGGCATGACTGCGGTGGTAAACAAGCTGCAACGTATCCTCGGCTTTAAGAATTGTGCCGTTTATGAAGATGGAAAATGCACCCCCAAGGAAGAGCGTCCTGTGGTTTTTGTTACGCACATGGAACACCATTCGAACCAGACGTCGTGGCTCGAAACCATTGCCGATGTGGTTGTTTTGAAACCCGACAGCGAAAACCGTGTTGACCCCGCAGAATTGGAACGCCAATTAGAAAAATACAAAGAGAGAAAATACAAAGTGGGCTCTTTTACAGCCTGTTCGAACGTTACCGGGGTACAACCGCCCTATCATAAACTGGCCGCCGTTATGCATGCTTACGACGGGCTTGCTTTTGTTGACTTTGCCGGTTCGGCTCCTTATGTTGACATAAACATGCATCCCGAAAATGAAGAGGAACGGTTGGATGCCGTCTTCTTTTCACCGCATAAATTCCTCGGGGGTCCCGGCAGTTCGGGAGTGTTGATTTTCAATAAAAAAATGTACAACCTGAAAGCGCCCGACCATCCTGGTGGCGGTACGGTGGAGTGGACAAATCCATGGGGCGAACATATGTATTTCGATGACATTGAACTTCGCGAAGACGGCGGAACACCCGGTTTTTTGCAAGCCATGCGTGCGGCCATGGCCATTGAGGTAAAAGAGCAGATGAATACACGGCTTATGGCTCAGCGGGAAGAACAACTGGTTGAGCGTGCCTTTGACGGGTTCGGAAAGATTCCGGGAATCCATATTCTTGCTGACAATGTACGCGACAGGCTGGGGATTTTCTCCTTTTATTTTGAGGATATTCATTACAACCTGATTGTAAAACTGCTAAACGACCGGTTTGGGGTTCAGGTGCGCGGGGGCTGTGCCTGTGCCGGTACTTACGGACATTTTCTGCTGAATATTTCACCCGAAGAATCGCACCGTATTACCGATAAAATCAACCGGGGCGATAACTCGGAGAAACCCGGATTTGTAAGGGTTTCGCTTCATCCTACCATGACCGGCGAAGAGCTGGATTTTATTATTGATGCCGTAAAACAGATCCGAAAGAATATTGATGAATGGAGCAGGGATTATACCTATGATTCCGGTACCAATGAGTTTTATCATTACGATGAGAAAAAGTATTCAAAGGAGGATAAAATAGAAAGGTGGTTCTCTTTCGATTATTAAAACTCCATGGAAAGCTTTACATTCAGCAGTCTGGGTGTAAGGTAATTGGGTACGGCCATCATCCGGTTGTCCACATCCTTTATCCAAATGTAGGAAACCGTATTATATACCTGAAACAGGTTGAAAATCTCGACGCTGAGCCACATATTGCGGATATGATTGAGCGGATTTCCCTCTTTAAACGTTGTGTTTTCGCCGATAAACTGTTTTGAAAAACCGATATCCACCCTGCGGTAATCGGGCATGCGCAATGTTTGCTGGTAGCGCTGTGTTCCGGGTGCGCCAAAGGGGAAACCGGTTCCGTACAGCAACCGTAAATGCACTTTATAGGTGGGATGGTTGGGGATGTAATCCTGGAAATAGATGGAAAAATTGACCCTGCGGTCGGTGGGGCGGGGTATGTATCCAGGTTCAACCTTTACACTGTCGGCAACTTCGGTGTCGGTGGTAATGCCCGAGATGATTTTTTCGCCTTCGGCATTGTAATAATCATAATAATAATCGCCGATAATGTCTTCCATGGTTTTCATAAGCGAGAGGCTTACCCAGCTGTCAATTCCTTTTACAAATTCGCCGTACACCTTGAAATCTATTCCGGCGGCATACCCTTTTGCCAACTGGTCGGCATAATAGCGGATACGGACGTTGTCAACCTCGTAGGGAATAAGGTTGTCTAACTTCTTGTAATAGAGTTCGGTGGTAAGAATAAACGGCCTGTCCCACACCTGAAACCGGTAATCGCTGCCAAGGATAAAATGTACGGAGCGCTGTGACTTTATGTTGGGATTAACGGTACCGTCCATATTCCTCATTTCGCGATAAAAAGGCGGTTGGTAATAGACACCGGTGGCAAACCTGAAAACCAGATTGGGTGCCCGGAAAGGTTTGTATGAGAAATTGAGACGGGGACTAATGAGAAACTCGTTGGCAAAATCCCGGTAATATCCTCTGATACCGCCGGTAAGCGTTATTTTGTCGTCGTTCTTTAAATGGAATTTCCATTCGTTTGAGATAAATCCCGAAAAGCGGTTGATGTTTAGAATATTGTGTCCGCTAACGATGCTTTTGATGTTGAAATCGGGGTGGTCGGGACTGTTTGTACCCGGTTCGTCGGGCGGGTGTGGCAGGGAATATCCGGCGGAATCAATCATTTCCCACTCTTTCTGACGGTCGTCCACCAACTGGCGGGTATAATCGAGTCCCCAGCGGGTAAAATGGCTTTCGTCGGCATAGGTTCCAAGGTGTTTCAGAGTAAATACGGTTGCACTAAAACTGTTTCTGGCATGTTCAAGATAGGTGCCGACGCCGGAGGTCTGAACGGCTTCGCCATACTCCTCGTCACCCGGGTTGTTTTGCAACAGGCCAATCCAGTATTGCCCCATAATGTCGTAGGTTTCCTGCTCGCGGGTATTGTATCCCGAGGCAATCAGTTGCAGGTTGGTGTAATTGGTGGGATGAAATGTCAGTGTCAGTGCCGACTGGTAGATATTGTAGTTATCAATTTCGGCACCGTCAAAGTATATTGTTAAACGGTAAGCTTCCTGAAGGGTACCGAAATCGGTTTCACGGTCGCTGGGAATCACCTTGTATTTGTTTTGCGAATAGTAACCCAGCAGCGACAGTTCCCATTTTTCGTTAAACCGGTAGCTAAACAGGGACTGGAAATCGTAAAAAGCGGGTTTGTAATTTCCTTTTGTATCGAGGCTTTTCAACAGGTATGAATTTGTTTTGTAGCGACCGCCCAGCAGGTAGGTAAACTTATCGTTTTTCGAGACACCGTGAAGCGAAAGTTCGGCACCGAGAAATCCAGCAGAAACGGAACCTCCGAAAGCAGTCGGTTTTAAATACTTCACATCCATTACCGATGACATTTTGTCGCCGTACTGTGCACCGAACCCGCCGGCCGAAAAGAGAATGCTGGATACCAACGAGGGATTTACAAAACTTAATCCTTCCTGCTGTCCGGTACTCACCAGAAAAGGGCGGTAAATTTCAATACCGTTTACATATACCAGGTTTTCGTCGAAATTACCGCCCCGCACCGAATATTGCGAACTCAACTCATTGTTTGAGGCCACACCCGGCAACGACTGGATAATTCCCTCAACACCGGCTACAATGGAGGGCGACACCTTTGCATCGCGGGGACTAAGCCGCACCAGGTTTTCCGTTCTTAACTTTTCATCGCGTACCTCGAAACCGGGAAGGTTGGTAGTTATTTTTTTCGGTGTAAAATTAACGGTACGTTTCTCTCCGGCTTTCAGAAACAGCGTTTTGGAAGTGGTTTGATAACCTACAAAAGTAATCTGAACGGTTATTTTTTTTCCGGCTGGAACCGTAAGGTTGTAATATCCCCGTTTGTCGGTTACCGTTCCTATGCGGGTATCTTTTACCGTAACATTGGCAAGCTCCACAGGTTTGCGTTCAGTGTTCAATACCCTGCCTTCGATGGTTGCATTTTGAGCAATCAAAAAAAGCGGCATAAAAAACAAAACAATTGCGGGAATCAACCCTGACACCTTCCTTATCATCTTCACCGGTCTAAATTCTATTTTTTTGAAAACTCAAAAGTCGGAGAAATAGTATTATTAAGGGAAACTATTTTTCAGTATCCGGCTCTATTTAGCCGATACATCTTTAACAACCCTGATACCAACCATTTCCATAACATTTTGCGGCTCGTGCCAATAGCGGTCCGACACACGGCAGTCATCGGCTCCGTTTAATACCGACCCGCCCCTTACTACCTTTTCTTCTCCCGAGGCAGGCCCTGTAGGATTATTGGTTTCGCCGTTTTCGTAATAATTCCAAAGATACCAGTCGCTGCACCATTCCATGGCATTTCCGCTCATATCATAAATATCCAGCTCGTTTCCCTGACGGGTTCCCACCTTTTGCAAAACAGCGTAAGAGTTATTGGCATTCCAGGCTACTTCATTAATGGTATTGCTGCCGCTGTAATCGTAGTTATGCGACAAGTTTCCTCCCCTTGCCGCATACTCCCATTCCGCTTCGGTGGGTAAACGGCCTCCCGCATAATTACAAAAGGCTTTGGCTCCTTCCCAACTTACAGCCACTACCGGAAGGTCGGTGTCGTTGTTCTCCACCGTAAACGAATTTCCCGAATACTTAACCTTGCAATACTGACTATTCAGAAAGATGTAGGTTATTCCGCCCAAAGAGCCGTCGGGACCTGCCCCCACACTGTTGAGAAAATCGGCAAATTGCTTGTTGGTTACTTCGTATTTACTTATCTGAAAGCTGTTTACGGTTACCTCCCTGACAGGAAATTCATCAAAATTGCAATTACTCTGATTTGGAGAAGTACATCCCATATCGAACGAACCGCCCTCCACTGTAACAAAACTTAATGAGACATTGCCCCCCGATCCTACGGTAATGGTTCTGAATGTCTGGTCGGTTAGTCCTTTTGAGTTCATCACCTCCATAATTACGTTGTAGGTACCCTCGGAATTGTATTGATGAGAAACGGTTTTGGTGGTACTGTAATTTGTTTCCCATGTTCCGGAACCGTCAAAATCCCAACGAACTTTCAACTGGTCGGCGCTTTCCTGCGGATCGGAAACCCCGCTTGCATCAAACTCAAAAACGGTTCCAACAGGTCCGGATGCGGGATCAACGGTAAAAGAGGCAACCGGAGCCAGTCCGTTGCCTTCCTGAACAATCAGGTTTCTGGCAGTCCAACCGGTAGCCTGATCATTGTCTTTAACTTCCAAACCTACGGTATAATATCCCGTTTCGGTATAAATATGGGTCATTATTTTTGCCGTATCCCATTCGGTATCCCAAATACCGTCGTTTTGAAAATCCCACCGGACTTTTAAACTGCCGGCAGGAGTTTTATCGTCCGACGAAGCTCTTGCATTAAATGTAAATGTTGTCCCTTTGCTGCCTGTAAAAGGTGAAACGGTGAAAGAAGCAGTGGGTTTTTGGTTCAAATTATTTTTGTTACATGAACCGGTAATCAAAATTGCCAAAATAACCATTACCCGGTAAAAGGAATTTGAGTATTTCATTTTATTTAGTTTTTAATTGCCGGCGCAAAGATAATTTTATTCCAGACAAATCATCAACAGGTTTGGCAATATTAAATAAAAAAGCCCGGAAATTAGGAAATTAACCGGGCTTCTGTCGTGTTTCTCTCTTTTTTTAGAAAGGCCAGAAATTATTGTCGTTCCAAATCTGTTCTTTTAAATCTTCATTCAGTTTGTGCAACAGCTGATGATGACCTTTCTCCCAGTCGGCCAACATTTGGTACACCTCTTTTTCAGCAGGGTCTTCCGCTTCTTCCGCTCTTTTGGAATAAATCTCGATGGCTCTGTTTTCAAAGTCAATAGCGGCGGAAATGGCAGCTGCTTCAAAACTTGCGGCATTAATCTCTTCTTTTATCTTTTCGGTAAGAATCTCAACATCATGATCATCTTCGTGATGCGGCTCCGGATGACTGAAGGTATTGGTTTTGATATAGTTCTGAGCCTGTTTTGTTAAAAAATCAATGTGCTCGTCCTCCTCTTCGGCCATCATTTCAAAGATTTTTTTTGCCGATTTGCTTTCACTGTTACGTGCTGCCTGGGTATAAAAGGCTTTTCCTTTTCTTTCAAGTAAAATTGCCGTTTTTAAAATATCAAGGGCTTTATTTTCCATAATTAATAATATTTAATGTTACGGATACAAAGGTAGTCATTCTAATTCGACCTGCGTCAATTATCCGTATTTTTTATTCATTTTTTTCATATCAAATCAAATTTATAATCAGGCAAAAGTCTGCAAATCGTACAACCGGCGATACACTCCTTTTCTTTCAAGCAATTCATCGTGCGTACCTCTCTCAACAATTTCACCTTTTTTCATAACCACAATCTCATCGGCATGTTTTATGGTGGAAAGCCGGTGTGCAATAACCACTGTTGTTCTGTCCTGCATAATATTGTACAAAGCATCCTGAACCAGTTTCTCCGATTCTGTATCCAGCGACGAGGTTGCTTCGTCCAGAATCAATATGGGCGGATTGGCCAGTACGGCACGTGCAATACTTATGCGCTGGCGTTGTCCTCCCGAAAGTTTTACTCCCCTGTCGCCGATGTTGGTCAGGTACCCTTCTTCCATTTCCATAATAAACCGGTGGGCATTGGCCACTTTTGCAGCATTTATCACCTCCTCTTCCGATACATTTGTAAGTCCGAAAGCAATATTGTTGAAAATGGTATCGTTAAACAAAATGGTATCCTGCGATACGATTCCCATTTGGCTTCTTAGATGGTCAATCCGGTAATCACGAATGTCAATACCATCAAGCAAAATAGCTCCGCCGGTAACATCGTAAAACCGCGGGAGCAGATCGACCATGGTGGATTTTCCCGCACCCGACTCGCCTACCAAAGCTATTATTTTGCCTTTGGGAATGGTCAGGTTTATGTTTTTCAGAACCGGTTCCTGCTCGTACTGAAACGAGACATGGTTGTAAACAATCTCTTTATTAAAGGAATGTAATGGCAACGCATCGGGTTTTTCTTCAATCACTTCGTCGGCATCCAGAATTTCAAAAATCCGTTCGGCAGATGCAATTCCTTTTTGGATGTTGTAAAATCCCTGTGTGAAACTTTTTGCCGGCGGTATTACCTGCGAAAAAACCACAATATAGGTAATAAAATCGGCTGCCTGAATGGAAGGCGTGTCGGACAAAACCATTTTGCCGCCAAACCACAACAGCACAACAATAACAACCGACGAAAGAAATTCGCTTAAAGGGGAAGAGAGGTCTCTGCGCCGATACACACGGAGGAGAATTTTTGCATAATTATCGTTAAACTGCCGGAACTTATTATCGAGATAATGAATGGCATTAAATGCTTTGATAATTCTTATTCCGCCTATACTCTCTTCAATCATTCCCAGCAAGCCGCCATATTTTTCCTGAACGGTTTTCGATTTTCTTCTAAGACTTTTGCCAATACGTCCGATGATTAATCCGGTTACCGGTAAAATAAGAAAAACAAACAGCGTCAGGCGCGGACTCATGCTAATCATAAATGCCAGATAGGCAATAATGGTAATCGGATCGCGAACCACCATCTCTATGTAATTCATTATGGAGTACTCAACCTCCTGAACATCAGTGGTCATGCGCGATATAATATCTCCTTTTTTACGCTGTGAAAAAAATGAGAGCGGAAGAATAAGCAGCTTGGAATAGACATCGTTTCTTATTCCTTTCACCGCTCCAATGCGCACGTTGGCCATAAAATACATGGCGAAAAACCGTGATAAATTTCTTGTTAAAAAAGAGCTGAGTATTATCAGACAAATAAAAATCAGCGCATCGATTTTTCCATGCCGGATTATGATTTGGCTGATATGGTAATTCAAAAAATTTAGTATTCCCTGTGTAGTAAAATGAAATTCGGGCTTAACGGTAACCAGGTCGTTTATGCCGAATAACAGGTTTAGAAAAGGGATAAGCAACGTAAATGAGAAAAGAGAAAAGACGACGGTTAAAATATTAAAAAGAATATTCAATCCGGCATAACCCCAATAGGGTTTTGTGTAGGCGAGAATGCGATAAAATTTTTTCATAAATCCAGTGCTAATGCATATAGAAAAACCGTTAAACGGCATTTCTATTGTATGCCGGGCAAAAGTAATAAATGTTCAATATAAGAGAGGTGCGGAAAAACAATACATTCCTAAAACGGCGAACACTCAATGGGGCTGTTCGAACGGCGGTGGTTGGGGATTGCCACTCCGCTGTTGCCGCTCTTGTTGATTAGCCTCAGCTCGTCGAATTCGAATACCAGACTCAATTCGTGCGACGGGCCCGTGAAGTTATGCCGTG
>JALVZH010000196.1 GCA_027022105.1 Bacteroidales bacterium
CAAAAACACGGGAGCCCGCATAATGAAAACTTACGGCCGGCAATTGCTCTAAACTGTTTTTCCAGGCCGTCAGGTCAAAGGCATCATCAATGCGGCCAATGGCCATAATCCTTCCCTTTTCTTCCGGAATATTTTTCGCTTTCACCGCCAGCAATTCTTCCTCGTCAAAACCATTATCAATAACTGCCATATCCTCAAAATCAATAAGTTGACGACATTCTTCATTCACCGTAATCACCTTATCGGCATAGCGCAGAAAACGCTTTTGAAAATAGCCTTTGACCCAATCTTTAAAAAAGGAAGTCTGAAAACGCGGGTTTTTATAAAAAGGGTCGCGAAAGTCAAGAACAATCTGTGCTTTAAAATGCTGTTTTAAAAATTTTGTCAGCAGCATATGCATAAACGGCCCGCCGGTGATCAGAATGGTATCGAAATAACCGGCAGGATATTCCGACAAGGCTTTTTCCAAGGGAGCTGTCCAGGCAATTCCCTGGTCTTTAATAAAATAGCGATACCAGTTTGAGGAATTTTCCGGTTTGATTTCGAGAACATCTTCTGTGGGTGTCTCCTGTTTAATGGCGGTCATCACCGTCGGGGAATATCCGTAAGCGGAAATATGTTTTGCCCAGTAGGCCACCCTTTTTACCCCTACGGCCTGCAAGGGCAGATAGAAATAACTCAGGAACAATATGTTTTTTCCGTTTCGCTTCATTTCCGGTAAATTTCCATCAGTTGATTCAATACCTTTTCCTTGTTAAAATCCTGCAAAACATTCCGGGCAGCTTCTTCATTTAGCGGAAGTTTATCCTGCATAAAAAGGGCTTGTTTTTCCTTAATCCACCGGATAAAATCACTCGTATTCCGGCAATAATCCGAATATTCAAACTCCTGATTATAGGCCACATAGCGAAACAAAGAAAGCGATTCGAGCACAAAAAACGACAAGCCGTCGGTTTGGGGAAACCTCAGGCAAGCCACCGAACGGTTGATTTCTTCTTCCATATTTTTCACCCATCCCAAAAGCTTGATATTGGCGGACAATGGTTTTTGATATTCCTTCATTCCGGCAATTTTGTATTCCACCTCCGGAGTTTCCAACGCCATATCAATCAGGATGTTCATACCATAAAATTCAGAACGGTTTTCGGGAATATAACATAAAACCGAAAAATCCTCCGGAAAGGGCCGGGCTTGCTTTTCTTCCAGGGCTTTCAACGGAATAAACTGACCCTCTTCAATGCCGATTTTTTTGAGTTCCTCCACAAACCAGGGCGTGTCGGTCAGATGAACAGGTTTTTGGATAAAAGCGGGATTATAGTTGCCACTCTGGAAATCCTTTTTGGCTGTTTGCAAATCGGTGCCCACCCAGTGCAAAATCACTTTTTTATTTTTTCGCAGAGCTATTTCCAGCACTTTGCTGTTTTTCAGCGTGCCGTTGACGGAGTGCACCACATCTGCCGTTTGCAAATGCCACAGATACAAGGCCTTATCCGTCGTTTTGTAATACGTATCCAGGGCCACAAAGCGGTGCCCGGGGAAAAATGCCGAGAGTTCTTTCGCCAGGTAAGAGGTAAACAGGGGCAGTCCGACCAGAATAATTTTCATAATGATTCCTTTTTATTGATGGGGCGGGCAGGAACACCTCCAACGATTCCTCCGGGTTCAACATCTTTGGTGACCACAGCCCCGGCGGCCACCACGGCATTTTTTCCGATGGTCACACCGGCCAAAACAACCGCATTGGCTCCTATCCAGCAACCGGAATCCAAAACCACCGGTGCTTGCTTTCGGGGATACTTTTCCCGCAATGGCCTGTCACCCACATCATTATGGGTAAGAATTTTTACCCCGGCGCTAATGGTGCTTTGCGGCCTGATGATGATTTTTTCAGGCAAATCGAAAAACACCCCCGTTCCGATAAAGCTCTTTTCACCTATTTCAATATTCGCCAGCGGTTTACTTCCGTCGGGCAAATTATCAAACCACAGCGGGCCGTTAATGACCACGCCGGCTCCCATTTTTGCGCCGAATTTTTTCATCAAAAAAGGCAGATACAAGCTGTTGACGTCCCAAAGAAATTTTTGCAGGCCCTGTTTGCGCCAAAAATAAAACCGGCACCGGGCCTTTATCAGCACGGCCGGACGACCTAAATAATAAAACACCGCTTGTATTTTGTTTCTTAACATACAGCCTTATTTATTCGTCAAAAATACATAATTTACACTCCGATACCCTTTTCATATTTGATAATCAATTGGTAATACCAGAAATACAGGCCTGTGAAATAGACGGGCATCACGACACCAATGGCCAGAAAAGCCGCCTTCGCCGTATGAAAACCGTAAGCCCCCACAACAAAAAGCAGAACCACCAGCAAATTGTTCAAAAAGCCCAGAAACATATTGGTTTTCACCTTGTTAAGCGTCAAAGGCACTTGCGACACCGGGGAAGTTACCGAAGAAAAAAACAGCCACGGACTGAGGTATCGGGCATAGACTCCCGATTCCCTCCATTTTTCGGAAAACACCCAGGCAAAGATGTCGGGGCCCCAAATCATCAAAAGTATAAAAAAGGGCAGAATCAACAGCGCCACACCCGCCGAAGTTCTGACAAACAACCTCATAACAGGCTGTTTTTTAGCCACTTTTGATGAAAATTCCTGATAAAAAACCTGACCCAGGCTGGAAGCCAGGATGGCCAACGGAGCTTTGAGAATCCGCAACATAAAACCGTAAAGCCCGACTACCGAAGCCGAAAAAAGCAATGAAATCAGAATGGGCAATCCGGTCAGAGAAATCATATCCACCAGGCGATGGGGAAAGCTGAACTGGGGAAATTC
>JALVZH010000197.1:0-424 GCA_027022105.1 Bacteroidales bacterium
GCACAAAAACAAACCTGCGATAAACATAAAAAAAGATGAAAAACTGAATGATAACCAGTAAAAAAAACAAAACAATCTCTCCCGTTGTAGCCGACCGGAACACCTCCTGGGGATGGCGGAAATAAAGTAATGCTTTAAAATTGAGTTTGGTTCTCCACTCACCGTACAATCCCGTTTCACCGGCACTTATCATTAAATAAATCAGCAGGACGACAGCCGTGTAAACATTTTGTATGGAATTGTAAACTTTCAAATGTTTAATCCGGTTTAATACCGTAAGCAGGAAAGGTATAAGCAAAATGTAAAACGCAGTGGAGGTATCTACTTTCCAGGCCGAAAGAAAGGTCTGAAATAATTCATGCGTAACAATACCGTCAAGGGCAATTTGTTGGTGGTAATAAATCAGAAATAGTGCCCGCTGTAC
>JALVZH010000197.1:434-9264 GCA_027022105.1 Bacteroidales bacterium
GTACCATGAATACAAGCAGCCAGAAAAGGTACTGCTTTATTAAAGTTAAGTATATTTTCATCATAATAATTTAACGGGCAAAAATAGTATTTGTAAGCAAACGGATTTACTTATTACAGAAGTTGTTTAAAGCCAACATGATGAAAATGAATATAAAATATTGGAAACCAGAAAATGAATTCCATTATTCCCCTCCTTGGAGGGGTGTAGGGGTGGGTTTATTAATAAAATATATTCACTTTTCTGGTTTCCAATATTTTATATCATAACTGTTTTATTAGACTTTAAACAACTTCTAAACGATTTTTAATTTATAAATCATTTACCTTTGCAAAAAAATGGTAATGAATATCAAAGAAAATCTGAAAAAAATAAAACGGGAAATTCCGGCAAATGTAAAGCTGGTAGCGGTTTCCAAGACAAAACCCGTTGAATTGATTAAAGAGGCATACGATGCAGGGCACAAGATTTTCGGTGAAAACAAAGCGCAGGAATTATCAGCTAAATACCCTCAGCTTCCCAAAGATATCGAATGGCATTTTATAGGGCACCTGCAAACCAACAAGGTAAAATACATTGCTCCGTTTGTTGCCATGATCCATTCGGTTGACAGTTTTAAACTGTTGCGTGAAATCAACAAACAGGCATCCAAACACAACCGCAGTATTGATTGCCTTTTGGAATTTCACATTGCCGAAGAATCCACCAAATTCGGACTAAACATTGAAGAAGCGGAAGAAATTTTGCTGCATCCCGATATCAAAACCCTTTCCAACATTCGGATTTGCGGGGTTATGGGAATGGCCACCTACACCGACGACACACAACAAATTCACAGGGAATTTGCACACCTGCATGAAATCTTCGATCATTTGAAAAAGAAATTTTTCTCCGGTGAACCTTCATTTAAAGAGATAAGCATGGGCATGTCGGGCGATTACAAGGTTGCCATTAAAGAGGGAAGCACCATTGTTCGTATCGGTTCGAAAATATTCGGAGCCAGGGATTAAATTGACCGGGCGTTGCATTTACCGTTCACTGTTCAAAAATCAAATTATTTCACAAAAACAAAAAACCGGAGTAATCCGATTTATGATTCACTCCGGTTTGCTGTTTAGGTTGTTCGGTTAGTGTTATTGACCGTCATCGTCCAAAAAGGTATCATCGCGGTAGCCCGGTAAATCTTTATACCAGTCGGGATATTGTGTTCCACCCGATTCTGCCCATTCGGCAAAATGCAGATATCCGTTTATAATTTCCTGTTTTTCTTTCATCCATTTAAAATCATATACAATATTGATGCCCCAGGGCAGGTTTTTATCGGTCTTGTAATACCTCCCTGTTGCAGGATCGCCCGTATCATCTCCGGTACCTATCAAAGATACATCGGCAAGTGATGTGGGTGCCATATCCGGAAGATGAACCTCTACCGACAAATCACCGTCTTTTATCAGATAAGGGTTATAGGGAGGAACACCTGTAGAAGTAGCATCCTGAGGAGTTGAGAAATGAACCGTAATGTCAATTTCATTTCCTACAACATCCCAATTATCCGTAAATACGGGAATATTTGCCAGTGTATGACCGCTTATGGTACCGTTTCCGTTTGTTGGAATAGTACCGTCAATGGGGTAATTGGTGGTTACCGATCCGACAGTTGTCTGATCCACGGGAATCTGGAAAGCAAAACCGTTGTGCAATCCTGCACCATTGTGGCGAACGTCAAATTTTGCTATTATGTCCACCACTTTGTTAGAAGCACTGGTAACCTGATTGATATTGTATCCCAAAACCATATCATTAAAGTCGTAATCACCTTTCGATGGCCATAAATCTTCAAAGGCCAGAGTTGCCCAAAGGCCTTCGCCCGGAAAATAGTTGTTAAAAGCTCTTTCCGGATCGTTAGGATAATCGTCCTGGATATCAATAACTCCGTCTCCATCACTGTCGGGGCCTGTTGCACTTCCGGTACGCAAAATACAAAAATCATTTATCCTTATGTTGTCAGATATGGAAAAATAGCTCCATGCTGCTGTTTGCGGGTCAAAATCAATTATTTTACCATTGCTGTTGCTTTTCGACATGTAAAGATGGTTGTTTGAAGCCACGGCAAGTGATGTAAGCGGCAAGGGCAATGTATTATCGCTGATGAGTGTTGTATTAACCGTATTTCCTGAAAATGAGCAGAGATAAACCCCTGATTTTGAAAGCAGATAAAGAGTACCGTCGGACGAAAATGCCAAGTCACCCCAGTCTTTTTTAGCCAGTCCCACAATCTGATAGGTCTGCAGGTACTGTGCCGTGGAGGGATCAACAGTATATAGGTGGTCTTTTTTTGAGATATACAATAATCCGTCGGCGGGGTTGTAATCCATGCGCGGGAATGAACTGGCCATATTACCTACAATATTAAATGCCCCGTCATTCAAATCGTAATATCCCAGCTGAAATGGAGATTTGTTGTTTGCAATGTAAACCCTGCCGTTTGCTTTATCAACGGCATTGGCAATACTTTTATAAGGATTTTCATTAACCGTAGCCACTGAGCCTGTATTCAGGTTAATGGTGTATAAATGTTTGTTCCCTCCGTTTACCGAATAAATAATGTCTGCATCTTCCCGATTTCCGGCATTCGCATTTTTAAAACCTCCCGGATTTTGATATCCGTTAAAGTTGTAATTCATTTCATTCCCCTCTATTTGCAGTGAAGTTCGGGTAAAAGAGCCGTTTTTACTTCTGACTATATACAGATATTTATGGTAGGAAGGAACGGCCAGTTTCAATGTAAGTGCTCCGCTTACGGTCATCCCCGATGCAATTTTTTTGTTCAGATCGTCCATTACCACAATGGTATCGGTTTCCGTGTAAATAATCTCTTCGGGTTGCTCGCTTTTAATGCTGTAAACATCATATTTGGCTCCGCTTTCAATGTCGGAAATATGCAAGAGGATATTGATGGTCGTCTCAAAATTAAAATCCTGAGGTATGTTCAGATCCTCTATTGAAGAAGGAGTATCAGGCCCCGGCTGAGGATTCTTTTTGTCTTTACATCCCGTAAAAAAAATTGCTGCAACTGTGAGTATTGCAAAAATTCTGACTGTAAACCATTGAGATTGCTTTTTCATTTTTTATTTTTTAAGATAATCTTTTGATTTAAACGGTAAATATGATTTCAAGTTTCATGCCATGACTAACAGTGCTGTATTATATATCCGGTCACAGCAAAATTTTACAAAGAAAATAAACAAATAAGGACATTATAGCTAACTTATTTCCAATACGATATAAAATTTATTTTAAAAATAGTGTTAAAAAATATTATTGGCACCATTTTAATTCGGAATAAAGCAGGAAATCAATAATTGTTCCAAAATAACTACACATTTCCAATTATTGGAAAATGCCTCATAATAAAACCCCTTGTAAAATCATTGATCAATACTTAAAATAACAGATATGAAGTGAAAATAGGCAAATATCAATAAAACTATAGCAGTTATGAAAAAGGGCTAAAAACACCCTTATGCTACCAAAAAATCAGCCTACATTAGTGCCCTAAATAATTCCATGATCAAAAGCAAATTTAAGCAAATCAAACTCAAATTCAAATAGTTAACCTAAATTTTTTTATTATGAAGAGAAAATTACTTTTTTTATTAATTTTTCTGGGAATAGGGGCCTATGTAAATGGTCAATACCTCTCAGAAGGTTTTGAGGGGGGCGCTTTACCAACGGACTGGTCCTACATTTACGAATCTGGTACGCGCGATTGGGCATATCAGGATGGGGATAACAGTTCGTTATCTGCACACAACGGAAGCTATAATGCCATTTTTTCGGGTAATTATAGCGATGATGCTACAAAACTGGTAACACCCGAGATTGACCTGAGCGGTGCCACTGCACCTCAACTTGAGTTTTGGCATGCTCAGGATGATTGGGGCGGAGATCAGGATACATTAGCAGTTTATTACAGAACATCTCCAACGGATACATGGCATTACCTTGGTGGTTGGACCAACAGTATTTCATCCTGGACAAAGGAAACTTTTAATCTGCCAAGCCCGTCTGCAACATATCAGATAGCTTTTCACGGTTACGAAGGATACGGATACGGTGTAGTACTTGATGATGTTGTTGTTCAGGAGGCACCTTCTTGTCCTGATCCTTCTGCTCAAACCGAATCCAATATCACCTCATCTTCAGCCGATTTAAGTTGGACGGAAAACGGTTCGGCAACCACTTGGGAAATTATGATTGACACAGCTGGATTTGACACTACAGGTTACGCTCATACATCTACTACAAATAACCCTTACAATGCTACCGGTCTTTCATCCAACACCAGTTACGACTGGTATGTACGTGCCGATTGCGGTGGAGGAAGTTACAGCAACTGGGTTGGGGCAAGTACGTTTACTACTGAATGCGGCATTTATACACCCGAATACACTGAATCTTTTGCCACGTACCTGCCTGACTGCTGGAGTGAAGCAACAGGATATTTAGGCAATCCCTCTGTGTTAACAGGAACTTCATCTTCATGGACACAGGACGATTTTGCCAATGTTAGTGCAAATGGGAAAAGCGCTAAATTGAATATATATGGAACCAGTAAAAAAGAATGGTTGATTTCACCTTCAATTGACTTAAGTGGTGGCACTTATCAACTCGAGTTTGATTTGGCACTGACTCATTATGCCAATACATCTGCCGATACTTTAGGGCCGGACGACACCCTTGCTGTGGTTATTTCAACGGACAACGGCACAACCTGGAGCATTAATGACACGCTGGAAGTATGGACATATCCTGAATTTATTTCCAATACCGGAGAGCATATTACGATAGATTTATCAAGCTACTCATCAACTGTGAAAATAGGTTTCTACGGATCCTCCAGTGTTTCTAATGAAGACAACGATATATTTGTAGATAATTTTAAAGTACGAACACCTCCCGCATGTCCTGAACCTTCCGCACAAACCGAAAGCAATATCACCTCATCTTCAGCTGATTTAGGTTGGACGGAAAACGGTTCGGCAACCACTTGGGATATTGAATTGGGAACTGCCGGATTTACTCCCTCAGGCACGCCTACACAATCAGGGGTCACGGCTAATCCTTATACTTATCCGGGACTCGCATCTGGCACATCATACGATTGGTATGTACGTGCCGATTGTGGTAGCGGAAGCTACAGTAACTGGGTTGGAGCAAGTACATTTACTACAGCCCAAGCCCCTGCACCTGTTCAAAGCCTGCCATTTAGCGAGGATTGGGAAAGCGGATTGAGTAATTCAAAATGGAACTGGGATGCAGGCTCGGTATCAACAATTCAAACAAGTACTGCTTCTGCACACAACGGAACTTACGGTCTGGAACAGTATGGAAACAGCAGTAGCAGTTATTCTACTCCGACAGATCTTTCTGATGCCTATACAAAAGCACAACCCGGAGGTGCTAATGAAAATTGGACAACATGGAATAAATTTAGTGTAGATCTTTCGGCGGCTTCAAATCCATGGTTAACTTTCTGGTATTCTATGGGATACCAATACAATGATAATTACAATAACTTCTGGGTACAGGTAAGTACCGACGGAACAACCTGGACAGACCTGTTCTCAACACAAACTAACGGGTCAACTATTGCATACGAGAAAAAACAATTTGATTTAAGTGCCTACAACGGTACAGCTCAATTGTATATCAGATTTTTCCATAATGGTAAATACAATACAAACTATTTATATTTGGATGATATATCGGTTGTAGAAGTCAGTTGTCCCGATCCCAGTGCGCAAACCGAAAGCAATATAACCGCTTCCTCAGCCGATTTGGGTTGGACGGAAAACGGTTCGGCAACTACCTGGCAGATTGAGTGGGATACCGCAAATTTTGTACAGGGTACGGGAACAACCGTTACGGTAAATACAAATCCAACATATACACTAACAGGTTTGACAGACAGTACAGATTACGATTGGTATGTGCGTGCCGATTGCGGTAGCGGAAGTTACAGCAACTGGGTAGGTGCAAGTACTTTTACCACGGAGGTAACTCCGAATACCGTATCTGCTTTCCCTTATAACGAAAGTTTTGAAACCGATTTCGGGCAATGGAAACAAATGAGTGCGGATGATTTTGACTGGACAAGACGAACTGGTTCCACACCTTCGGGTAGTACCGGCCCGTCTTCGGCTTATTCGGGCTCCTATTATATATACACGGAAGCAACCGGTAATAATCCGGATAAAACAGCCGGTTTGTTATTGGCTTTTGATTTCAGTTCATTAACTACACCGCAGTTAACTTTTGCATACCACATGTATGGTTCCGATATGGGTACATTACAGTTTGAAGCTTCTACTGATAATGGCTCAACCTGGGATACAATATGGACAAAATCCGGAGATCAGGGAAACCAGTGGAACAATGCTACTGTTATGCTCTCTACATATGGCGGAAACAGCAATGTATATATAAAAATATGGGGAGTAACAGGTAGTGATTATACTTCTGATATGGCCGTGGATACAATTGATATCCGGGAGGCTCCCGCTTGTCCCGATCCATCTGACCAAGCCGAAACCAATATTACTTCAACTTCGGCAAACCTTGGTTGGACGGAAAACGGTTCTGCCACTTCCTGGGAAATAATGATTGATACTAACGGATTTGACACAACCGGCTATACACATACTCTGACTTCATCAAATCCTTATCCAAAAACCGGGCTAACGCAAAGTACCCAGTACGATTGGTATGTACGCGCAATATGTGGTGCAGGTGATACAAGCGATTGGGTAGGGGCACACTCTTTCTATACTGAACCCGGCAATGACGATTGTAGTAATGCTGTCAGCTTAACAGTTGGTTACGACACTACTTTTGTTGAAGGATCAAATGTTGGAGCAACAGAATCAAACAACAACCCCGATCCCATTCCGGCTCCGGGTTGCGGAAGCTATAACGGAGGTGATGTTTGGTACACCGCAACCGTTCCGTCAACAG
Organism: Bacteroidales bacterium; assembly: GCA_027022105.1. GTDB lineage: Bacteria > Bacteroidota > Bacteroidia > Bacteroidales > F082 > Sulfidibacterium. Next base: position 7,452 of record JALVZH010000197.1, read on the forward strand.
GATATCTCAGGATTGTAACACAAACAGTTACCGGAAGCAGCCTTACCGACGGTGCAATGGCTTATTATACAGGTACGTGCGGTTCGTTGACACTTGGTGATTGTAATGATGATGGTGGCCCCGGCACAATGCCCGAACTGGTAATAAACGATGCCTCGTTGGCTAACCAGACTATTTATATCCGGTTCTGGGAATATGGAAATAATTCATTTGGTAAGTTCGACATAGGTGCTACAACTTATCCTGCTACCGCTACTTGGGATGGCAGTACCGATGGTAACTGGAATGATAAAACCAACTGGGACGTAAATGCTGTACCCGGTACTATTACCGATGTTACCATTCCACCGGGATTAACAAATTACCCCACATTAACTAGTGCTGCCGAATGTAACAACCTGACCATTCAGTCAACCTCGGCCGGTGACGGTTCTTTGATAGGAGCTAATCATCTTACCGTAAACGGAACAACTACCGTCCAGCGCTACCTTACCGGCGGCGAATGGCATGATGTATCTGCCATGGTAAGCGGAGCAACCGTAAACAGCTTCTACTTTAACCATTCGCCCGATGTATGGATGAATTCTTATAACGAATCGGACAACAGCAGAACGGCTATTACCGACCTTACTACTTCTATGCCTTTGGGAACCGGTTTTGAAGCCTGGGTCGAACATGGTAACAATGCCACAGCCACCTTTACCGGAACCATTAACTCAAGTAATATTACACCTACTTTAACCTATCACGGTCCTTCCGGTTCACCGGATACACTTGGTTACAATTTACTTGGAAATCCTTTCTCAAGTGCTATTCAATGGGGTACAGGATCATGGAACCTCAACAATGTTGACGACCAGGTTTGGGTATGGGATACTGACACTTATAAAGACTATGTCTCTGGTAACGGTACAGGTACCCTCACAAACGGTATTATCCCCATGGGACAGGGCTTCTTTGTGCGTGCCAATGCAGCTTCACCCTCATTGACTATTCCTGCTGATGCACAGGTGCACAATTCACAGGCTTTTTACAAACCTGAAACCGTGCCGCCGCATTTTATCCTTTCGGTTATGAAAGAAAACAAAGAAGATCAGCTGTGGGTAGTGTTCCAGGAAGGTTCAACCACCGCGTATGAAAACGGTTTTGACGGAAGAAAAATGGTTGCCGTTGGCCCGACTGCAGCTCCGCAAATTTATGCCGTTGAAGAGAGTGAAGAGTTCAGTATCGACTGTCTGCCTCCGGTGGATGAAGATGGAAGAACCATTCCTGTTTTCTTCAAAGCCAACCAAAACGGTGAGCATGCCATTGAGGCCAAAGACCTCAATTTGGTACCCGACCTTACCGTTATTCTCGAAGATACCAGATTGAATGTACTGCAAAACCTTAACAAAAAACCGGTTTATACATTTAGTGCCGTTACTTATCAGAATCCTGCACGCTTCCTCCTGCATTTGAACCGTTCGGCTAACGGTATCGGTGAAAACGAAGCACAAAATGTCAGGACTTTTGCTTACGACCACTATCTGTACATTCAGAGCAGCGGCAACGATGTAACTGCTAAAAAACAGCTGATGGTTTATGATATGCTGGGTAGAAAACTGATAGACAAACAGGTGCCTCCCGGCGATTTGATTAAAGTACCGTTAAATCTGACCGATAATTACGTAATCGTTAAGATTATTTCCGACGGTAAAGTATATTCAGGTAAAGTATTTATTCAATAAACCTTTAAAACAAGAATATCATGAAAAAAATAATCATAACATTTGTATCGGCAGCAGTTATCTCATTTGTCCCGATGTTAACTTTT
>JALVZH010000198.1 GCA_027022105.1 Bacteroidales bacterium
TAACCTCTATTCAATGGGAATCTGCCTTACAAAACCCTCCTGCAATGATATAAAAGTTTCGGTAGAAGTTACTTCCAAAATGGATTGAATTTTTTCCACCAGAATATTTTTAAGATGTTCATTGCTTCGGGCATATATTTTTACAAAAAGAGAATACTTTCCCGTGGTATGGTGGCATTCGACCACTTCCGGTATTTTGGATATTTTCCCGAACACCTCATCGTGTGTACGTGTGCTGGTGAGGTTCACCTGTATTCCCACAAAAGCTTGGGTCAGGAATCCCAGTCGTACGGGATTTACATACAGATGAGACCCTTCAATAATTCCGGCCTCCTGCATTTTTTCGATGCGTTGGTGAATGGCCGCCCCCGAAACCTTGCATTGCCGGGCTATTTCCAAAAAAGGAGTACGGGCATCCCGTATTAATATGTTTAATATTTTTTTATCAAGACTGTCAATCCGAAAGTGTACTGGTGCTTTTTGCCACTCCATAGTTATAATTTTTCAGCAAAAGAACAAAATAAATTTCAATTTTAAAAAATATTGTACCTACCAGTCAGAATTCTTTTATAAAACTTGCCTAAGGAGCAGAATATTAATATTTTTGCTTAATAAAAAATTTATAATTATGAAAAAGATATTTGACCCGGCAACAGCCATACAGGATTTAAAGCAGTTCGGTGAGTTCGGAGGCGTTAACCCCTCCATTACCGATTCGGCAACCTTTACATTTATGTCAGAAGAAGAGATGATAAAAGCATTTCACGGGGAGGCCCCGGGATGTTTTCTCTATTCGCGGCACTGGAACCCCAGCAACCGTTATCTTTCGGAAGCCATGGCGGCCATGGAAGGCACCGAACTGGCATGGGTTACCGCATCTGGAATGGCAGCCATCACCACCACTTTGCTCCAACTTTGCAACAGCGGCGACCACATCATTACCAGCGTTACCACTTATGGCGGCACTTATGCTTTTATGGCCAATTACCTGAAAAAGTTCAATATCGAGGTTTCTTTTGTAAACATTGATGACATTGAAAGCATAAAAAGAGCCATAAAACCCAATACGAAGGTACTTTATACCGAAACCATGACCAACCCCATGCTTCAGATTTCCAATATTCCGGAGCTGTCAAAAATCACAAAAGAGCACAACATTACATTGGTGATTGACAACACCTTTACACCGATGATTTTCAGTCCCTTTAAACTTGGTGCAGACATTGTTGTATATAGCCTTACCAAGTTTGTCAACGGAAAGAACGATTGCGTAGCCGGAGCCATCTGTGCTTCCGAAGAGTTCATCAACAGCATTAGCAATGTAAACGACGGCACAGCCATGCTGCTGGGCCCCGTACTCGACCCGTTGCGCTCATCCAGCATTCTGAAAAACATGGGAACCCTGCACATCCGCATGCAAAAACACGGCGAAAATGCCATGTATCTTGCAAAAAGATTCGAACAACTGGGAATTAAATTTGTTTATCCGGGACTTGAAACACACCCGCATCATAAGCTGATGAAAGAGATGATGAACGAGGGTTTCGGTTTCGGAGGAATGATAGCCATTGATGTGGAAACCGCCGAAAAAGCGGCTGTTTTTATGGAAATCATGCAAGACAAAGGCGTAGGGTATCATGCCGTGAGTCTGGGCTATTTCAAGACCCTTTTTTCCAACTCGGGAAAAAGTACTTCGTCGGAAGTCCCCGAAGAAATCCAAAAAGAGATGGGCCTTTCACCGGGACTGGTACGCTTTTCCGTTGGTCTGGACAACGATATCGAACGCACCTGTCACCTGATTGAAGAGAGCCTTAAAGAATCGAAACTGATATAAAGAAAACCTGACAGGTCGGACGGGGAAATCAAGGATGCGACCTGTCAGGTTGAAAAATATTCCTTTAATTACCAAATCCGGCAGGTAGAACGTGGAAATCGAGCGCAACGACCTGTCAGGTTGAAAAAAACAATACTTTATCAATTGACTTTGCGCCTTTGCGTCTCTGCGTGAAACACTACACATCAACCAAACTCAACGAAATCCTTTTCCGGGGAACATCAACGGCAATAATCTTAACTTCAAGGTGTTGCCCCAACGATAAATAATCGGACGGATGATGTACAAACTCATCTGCAATTTTACTTTTATGAATCAGGCCGTTTTCGTGAATACCGATATCCACAAAAGCACCGAAATCGGTAATATTGGTTACAATTCCGGGAACCACCATTCCCTCTTTCAAATCCTCAATGGTTTTAATATTTTCGGCAAAAGCAAAAAATCCCAATTCCTTCCTCGGGTCGCGGCCCGGTTTTTCCAACTCATCGAGAATATCAGAGATGGTAGGAATACCAATTTCGTCCGTCACGAAGTCTTCAGCATTAACCAGGTTTCTGATATTTTTATTTCCAATCAACTCTTTTATATCGAGGTTCAGCTTTTTCGCCATTTTCTCCACAACGGGATAATGTTCGGGATGAACAGCACTTGCATCCAAAGGGTTGTCGCCCTCTTTTATCCTAAGAAATCCGGCAGATTGTTCAAAGGCCTTAGGCCCGAGTCCGGGCACTTTTTTCAACTCATTGCGGTTTTTAAAGGCGCCGTTGGTTTTACGGTATTCGATAATCTTTGCCGCCAGCGAAGGGCCGATACCCGACACGTACGACAACAGCTCGCTGCTGGCAAGGTTCAGCTCAACACCAACCCTGTTCACACACAGTTCAACAGTGGTTTTCAGACTCTCTTTCAACAGGTTTTGGTTTACATCGTGCTGGTACTGGCCGATACCCAGCGACTTGGGGTCAATCTTAACCAGTTCTGCCAGCGGGTCTTGCAACCTTCTGCCTATAGAAACGGCTCCCCGCACCGTAACATCATATCCGGGAAACTCGGCTCTTGCCGCTGCCGATGCCGAATATACGGACGCACCGTCTTCGTTTACCATTACCGACACCAGCGGCCTTTCAAAACGGATGTTTCCGATAAACCGCTCTGTTTCCCTGCCTGCCGTTCCGTTTCCTATGGCAATGGCTTCCACCTTGTACCGTTCCACCAACGATTTAATCTTTTTTGTTGCCATAGCCACATCGTTTTGCGGCGGATGCGGATAAACGGTTTCGTTGTGCAGCAGGTTTCCGTTGCTATCGAGGCAAACCACCTTGCAGCCGGTACGGAATCCGGGGTCTATGGCGAGCACCCTTTTCCTTCCCAGCGGCGGCGAGAGTAACAACTGTTCCAGATTTTTCACAAACACCCTGACGGCATCTTCGTCAGCTTTTTTCTTTAACGCCGCCCTTAATTCATTTTCCATAGAGGGCATTAAAATCCGTTTTACCGCATCTTTGGCTGCAGCGGCTTTGTGCGGATTCAGTTCCGGCGACGACCGCACCACCCGCTTTAACACCTCTTCCGTCAGCCAGCCGGCATCAGGAGTGATTTTCACTTTCAGAACCCCCTCTTTTTCTCCTCTTAAAATGGCCAGTATCCTGTGTGCCGGTGCTTTTGCCGCTTTTTCCGACCAATCGAACCAGGAACGGTATTTGTCGCCCTCCTCTTCTTTGGTTTTAACCGCTTTGGAAACAATGACGGCATGCCGTTGAAAAGCAGTTCGCACAAACTCGCGGATGCGTTCGTTTTCCGCAATCCATTCGGCCATAATATCGCGCGCACCCGACAGGGCATCTTCAACGGTTTCAACCCCTTTTCCGGGATTAACAAAACGTCGGGCAGCATCTTCCGCATTACGAACGGTTTCCGACATAAGCATTTTGGCAAGAGGTTCCAACCCTTTTTCAACAGCCATTACCCCTCTTGTTTTTCGTTTTGGTCTGTAAGGCAGATAAAGGTCTTCGAGATGACTTAGTGTTGAAGCCGCTTTAATCTTTTTCAAAAGAGCCTCATCGGTAATTCCAAGCTCATCAAGGCTTTTCAGGATAACCTGTCGCCGCTCCTCCAATTCGGTAAGCTGCTTATGAATTTTTAGCAATTCCAATATCTGTTCGTCGGTTAACCCGCCGGTTTTTTCTTTTCTGTATCGCGCTATAAAAGGCACCGTGGCTCCTTCGTTGTGCAATGCAAGGGTGTTTTCCACCTGCCACGGGGCGATATTCAGTTGCTTTGAAATTTTTTCAATCATCATTTTCTTTTCAAAAAAGCAAAGATAGGATTTTCAAATATTTTGGATCATAGGAAGTGAATGAATGAATGGGAAATTTTTTACTATCTTTGCTTCTACTAATAACTATCTTAAAGGATTATGAAAACAAAGCAACATCTTTTCACTACGGTTTTATTGATTTTTTTCATAAGCTGTTTTACCAGACTTTCGGGAAAAACCTACACCGACATGCAAAACGGTTTCAGCATTCAGGTACCGGCGGATTGGACAAGCACACCCTTTGATGTACCGAGAGGAAGCGGAATTTCGTTTACAGGTCCCGGTAAAAATATTGTTGTCAGCATTGAGAGTGTTTTGCCAAAGCCTTATGCCACAGCCGAAAGCATTGCCAGGGATTATGTAATGAACCACACCGGATTAATTTCGCTTACCCCGTTAAGAGCACATTCCATAAACGGAATTAAAGGCCTGTCGGCAAGGTACCTCATGCGAAAAAACGACAAAGAGTATGAAATAACCGCTTTTTTCACCCTTGCCAACAACCGCGGATATATCCTTACCGCTTCCGCACCCAAAAACACAATGGAACAGAGACTTTGGGAAATTGATAACATCACTTCCACTTTTACATTGGAAAACGAACTGAGTGTTAGACGTTACAGAGCCACCCATTTAAACCGGAAACCGGTAAGCAGGGGCTTTCATTTTGTCAATGCATTTCTTACGGATTCGATCCCGCCCGACGGAAGGGTACGGGAAAAAAGCGTTTTCAGCCCGGGACAGACCATAGAACTCATTGTTCAGGCCTCCGGCATGACCAACAACCTGTTGGCAGTGTGGAAAAACGAAACCACTGAAACAGTTCTGCAAAAGCAGGCTTTATCGGTTAGTAACGGCAACGGCGTCAGTGTTCTTCCGCTTTCCCCGCCGGACGGTGTGCTGAATGAGGGCAGATACAGCATCTTTTTGTACCATGGCAGCCGCATGTTAAAAAGAGTTCCTTTCAGCATTGTTAACCGTTCGGCAAACTACAATTACCGGGCGTTAATCCCCGAAAACCCGCGATTTACGGTTGAAACGGGACAGGGGCTCGATCTGGGAACGGAAAGCATAATTGACGGCGGAAACCCTGCAACAGACGGTATCATTGTTTACAAACAGTGTGATGTAATGCCTGTTCTTGAAGGAAACTTCATTGTTACGGATGAAACCTTTTTTTCGGACAAAAGATATTACCGGCTTCCCCCGACTGCTTCCAACAAGGTTTACCGCAGGGCGGTTCCCCTCAACCGGGTGTGTATTGTCCCGCTGGGAAACGGCATGTACAGAAAGTTTATGATTACCGGGCAAAACTACGACACCAAGCGCTGCACCCAGTCGTTAATTATTACCTTAGACGGCAGAACCGGAAGCAAAAGGCTGGTTTACAACAACTAAATCAAGCCTCCCAACCGGGATAAACAATTTTTTCGAGGAACAATCCGTGGGCAGGAACCGAAAATCCCGCTTTGCTGCGGTCTTTGGCCTCGATAATCCGGTTCATATCCTCGACACCGAGGCGCCCTCTGCCGATTTCCAAAAGCGTTCCCGTTACGGCCCGCACCATATTCCTTAAAAAACGGTCGGCTGTAATAGTAAACACAAGCAGGCCGGCCTTTTCTTCCCACAAAACCTTTTCAATGGTGCAATCATTGGTTTTTGTCTGCGTATGTAATTTTGAAAAACTGGTAAAATCGGTATAGCGATACAAAATTTCAGCCGCCTCTTTCATTTTACTCACATTCAGCCGGCCGGGATAGTAGTAGGCCAAACCGTTGAGAAAAGGGTCTTTTTTTCGGGTGATATAATAGCGATAGGTACGGCTTACGGCACTAAACCGCGCATGAAGGTCATCCGGTACCTGCCACAGGCCGTACACTGCAATATCCTTAGGCAAAAAGGCGTTTAGGCGGTAAACAAAATCCCCGCTATCCTCTGAAAAATCAAAGGCCTCATCCGTATCGAAATGGGCATAAAACTCACGGGCATGAACACCCGTATCGGTTCTTCCGCAGCCAACCACATTGATATCCTTGTGCAGCAAAAGCCCCAGCTTTTCATTTATTTCCGCCTGAACGGTATGGGCATTGGGCTGAATTTGCCAGCCGTGGTAAGCAGTACCGTTATAAGCCAGTTTAATAAAATAACGCGGCATACATTACTGTTTGGGGCAAAGGTAAGGAATATGTACAAAGCACGGGCGGGATAATGGAAATGTGACGGGGGAAGGTTTGTAGGGGAAAGGCGGATATAGCGTTTATTATTATTGATATAAGATGTCAGATCAGCCAGAGGCAGACACGTGTAAGATGTTAGATGTTAGATTTAAGAATGTCAGATACAACAAATAATTAAAGATGTTGGCAAAACAAGAACTAAAACCTTGCGGTGTCGGAGAAAGGCTTGCGGGCTGGTGACCCGTAAGGTTGAGAAATTTAAATACCGGATTCTTTTTATTTAAACAATCACCGATATTCCTACGGAAGCATTCCCCCTAACTTACCAAACCGAAAAAACACAAAAAAATAATTTTCCCTCACAAAAGCATTATCTTAATACCTTTGCATTTGTAAAAAAGAGATAAGATTGAACGAATATTCATCAAAACTACTGGAAAGGGCGGTAACGGAGCTTTCGCGGTTGCCCGGAATAGGAAAGCGAACGGCGCTGAGGCTGGCGCTGCACCTGCTGAAAGAGAACGAAACCAACGTGAAAAACCTTGCCGATGCCTTGGTGGAAATGCGGCAAAACATAAGGTTTTGTAAACGCTGCAACAATATTTCGGATACCAAGGTGTGCGAAATATGCAGCAACGCCAGGCGGGATGAAAACACTATTTGCATTGTGGAAGACACCCGCGACGTGCTGGCCATTGAAAACACGGCACAATACAACGGTCTGTACCATGTGCTGGGCGGCATCATCAATCCCATTGAAGGAATCGGCGCCAACGACCTGAGCATTTCACAACTGATGAAACGGTTTTCCGAAGAGGATATCAAAGAGGTGATTTTTGCCCTGCCCGCCACCGTTGAAGGCGACACCACCTCGTTTTACCTCTACAAGCTGATGCGGCCGTTCAACATCAAAATAACAGCCATAGCAAGAGGGGTGGCTGTGGGCAACGAGCTGGAATACACCGATGAGATTACCCTCGGACGCTCCATACTGAACAGGCTGCCCTTTAAAAGCGACAATTCCTGAGATTGTTTATTTTCGTAACCAAATTTTTTGCCGTTGAAACAAAACAACTCATTTCTGTTTGCACTTTTGGGTGTAATTACCCTGCTGCTTTTTCTGCTCAACCTCTGGTTCGGGTCGGTAACCATAGGGTTTAAAGAGGTTCTGCAAATACTGCTGGGCAGCACCGGCGAAACGGCAAATTCGGTCATTGTCATGGATTTCAGGCTGCCGCAGGCTGTTACCGCCATGGCTACGGGCATTGCTTTGGGACTTGCGGGCCTTATTCTTCAAACTCTTTTCCGTAATCCGCTGGCGGGGCCTTCGGTACTGGGTATCAGCGCCGGGGCCGGACTGGGTGTTGCCGTAGCCATCCTTGCAGGAACATGGCTTCAAAAAACATTTACCGTTTTCCAACAAATCAATGAAATTGTCATTGTTCTTTTTGCAGTGGGCGGCGCACTAAGCATACTGGCCCTTATCCTGTATGCCTCACGCAGGGTTTCGGGTATCCTTACCATTCTGATTATCGGGGTTATGACCGGCTATGCCGTGTCGGCACTGGTGAGCATGTTGCAGTTTTTCAGCAATCCCACTGACATGTATTCCTTTGTAATGTGGGGACTTGGAAGTTTTTCCAAAACAACGTTTCCCGTGTCTCTTTCCCTTTTGACGACATCGTTTGCGGGATTTCTGATACTTTTGTTTTACATCAAACCCATGAATGCCATGATTACGGGCGAGCAGTATCTGCAAAGCATTGGTTACCGGGTACATCATCTTCGTTTTGTAATGGTATTGATTTCGGGAATACTTATTGCCGTAACCACCGCCTACACGGGCCCCATCGGGTTTATCGGTCTGGCCATACCCCATATTTCGAGGTCACTGTTCCGCAGTTCCAACCATGCCGTGTTGCTGCCGGCCACACTGCTCACGGGCGCATCGCTGGCACTGTTGTGCAACCTGTTGTCGCGGCTTCCGGGATACGACGTGTCGCTGCCCGTTAATGCCGTTACCGCAATAATCGGTGCCCCAGTAGTTGTTTGGATACTGTTGAAAAGCAGGCATAGATACAATAATTGATTGGAGAAAAAAACAAAATTATATAATATTAACATATTGATAATAAGTATAAAATATTGGAAAACAGAAAATGAATTCCATTGTTCCCCTCCTTGGAGAGCTTGTCCCGACTTTACGTCGGGAGGTGTAGGGGTGGGTTTATTAAAAAAGATATTCACTTTTCTGTTTTCCAATATTTTATGATTCATCTAATTAATGAGACTTCAAACGAGTTAATCGTGAACAACGAAAAAATAGAAATAAAGAGACTAACCACCGGATACATTGTAAAAGGCAACCAACACCTTTTGCAGAAAAACATCAACGCATCCGTAAATCCGGGAGAAATTACCACCCTGCTCGGAGTCAACGGTTCGGGAAAATCAACACTTATGCGAACCGTATCGGGCTACCAGCCTGCGCTTGAAGGTGAAATCATTTTGGACGGCATTCCGTTGCACGCATACAACCAAAAAGAGATTGCAAGGAAAATAGCGGTTATCTTTACGGGAAGCATTGACGACAATTATCTTACGGCAGGCGAAATAACCGCCATGGGCAGGTATCCGCAAAACCCTTTTGGCAGCAGGCTTTCCGCCGAAGACAAGACAATTGTTAACGAAGCGCTTTCCATGGTTGAAATGTCAGCTTTTGCAGCCGAACCTTTTGTACATCTGAGCGACGGCGAAAAACAGCGGGTGCTTATTGCACGGGCGCTGGCGCAGCAAACCCCTTACATTTTAATGGACGAACCGGCAGCGTTTATCGATATGCCCGGAAAAATCGCCATTATGGAACTTTTGAAGGAGATTGCGCATAACCACCGTAAAGGTATTCTGCTGGCCACCCAC
>JALVZH010000199.1:0-16317 GCA_027022105.1 Bacteroidales bacterium
TCCTAACTCATTCTGAACCTTATTTGTTACTTGCATAAACCTGACCGGTAAAAAATGCCCCCGGGAACGGTATTAACCTCTACCTTGATTTGAGCATTTGTATGCTGGCAATTGAGCTTTATATCCGTTTCATTATTTATATTTACAGTATTAACTTTTAGCCCGACTATTGCCGATTCAAGGTTTGTCTTGATTCTACCAAGACTTTCATGAATATTTTTAAGAGCGGTTTTTCTGTCATCTAACGGGAGGTAATTAAGGTCAATATCAACAGATAAACGGGGCATATCCCTTACAAACAAGTTGATTGCCGTGCCACCTTTTAAAGCAAACTTCTTTTCTTTCGCAATAACAGGCAAAATGCTGAGCAACAAGTCAACCTGTGCCAAGTATTTGGGCAAAATCATAATAAAGCTATGTCGTTGGGTATCGTTATTTGATATTTTGAAATATAAACACCTCCCCCTGCTATTCTCCTGTTCCCGGTTCCAATATTAATCAAAGATGTGTCAATATACTGCATCCACATATGATTGATTTTTTCAGCAAAATATAAAAAAAGCCGTTTGACTTTGATGGAGTTGCATTCCTGCAATAGTTTCTGAAGCAGTTTGGGTCTTAAATTGGCAAGACCTTCCATAATATGATAACATTCAGTCAAATCAATAATAGAAGGTGACAAATATAAACATTCCAAGATGGCTCTTTCAGAAGAGGAAATTCGAATCGGATAATTCTTTTCTTCATACTCTGTGATACCCAAATCGAAAGGCAAAAAGTTTGTTTGCTTATGAAATATGGAATAACCCCAGTTATAATCTTCAAACCATTTTGGCAGTTTTGTTTTACGGGGAGAGAATAAAAATATTTTTTCATTACTAAAACGAAAAAAATGACTAAGTCCCTGTAATGATAATGCAGTTAGTGCTCCTGCATGAATATTTAACTTCTTTTGATACTGCATCGCATAAAGCCCACCCTGCCAATCAATTTTATCGTTCGGACGTTTATAGGCACCGGTACCAATTGGTTCTAGCCAAACACTATTTCTATAGTACTTTTGTAGATTTCGTGAAATCCCAATCTCCTGTAACCAAGGAGACAGAATAACCATCCCGGGTTTCAGGTTGGTTATTAATTTCGTTAAATATGTCTTATTATAGGTAGTCATGTTACTAAAATCATGACAAATATAACGAATTTTCAGAAAATCCGGAACTTTTCTTAAAAATATCCCTTCAACAGTTCGGCAATAACCACCCCGAGGTAATTCCCAATGGCATAACCGATAATGCCGACGGTCAGCCCCGAGATAACAATCTCTTTGTTTTTTAATGCTCCCGCTACAGCCGGTACAAAAGGCGGGCTGCAAATCATGGCCGTGGATGTAACAATGGTAGTATCGGTATCAATCTTAAAAAAGGCGGATACAACAACCTGCAAAAAGAGAGAGCCGAAAATAACCAGTGCCACATAATAAAACAGATGGGGCGAAGAACCGAACATTTCGGAAACATTTACCATGGAAGCCACATCAATACTAAATATCAATATCAGGTACATACCGGCCTCAAAGGTTTTGGGAATACGGTTTACGCCGGGTATCAACGATGCCAGAATCCCCATGGTGGTTATGGACAAGATGACCACAATCATTTGTACCTTTTCGGGAACCAGCATCATTAATCCACCGCCAATGGCAAAAATCAGGACAGACAATCCCAATCCCTTCAACAATGGTATGGCATTCTTTTTTTGCAAAATACCCCAGTAAGGGTCTTTTGCAGCTTCTTTAAATTCGAGCAACTCCTGTTCGGTAAGTTTTGTTTTAAAACGGGGCAGCACCAATCCGAAAACTTTTTGGGCAACGGTAATCAGGAAGAAAAAATATACGGCGCTAATCACCATATCGTAAGTATTAACCAGCAAAAAGACATTATTGTCCACATTCAACATCAGTTTCAAAGCGGCAATATTGGGTGTGCCTCCGGTATAAACCCCGATGAGCAATCCGCCCACTTTCCAGAAATTTTCATCATTGCCCTGACGGAACAGAATATAGCCCAGAATTACCATCAATACAACGCTTACAATGGCAATAAACATGGAAAGCATTGTTTTCCCTGCCACCCTGAGCCAGGATTTTATATCCGAAGAAAAAAGCATCAGCGGAATGGCCAATGGCACTGTAATAGTAGCAATAATATCCTGTACTCCTTTTGCACTTTCGGGAATTATGTTCATATTTCCCACCAACAGCCCGATTCCATAAGCTACCATAATGGCTCCCAGTTTATTAACCCACGGAAAACGGTGACACAAATGCAAAATAAACAGAGGGGTAAAAAGATAAAACAGGATAAGTAAAGTATTAATTATCATAACAAAAGTCGTTAATAAAAAACAAATGTATGATTTTTCCGGAAATACAAAAAAATATATTTCACAATCAACCGGCAATAAAAAAAATTTTTACTTTTGCAGCCCTGATAAAGCCCGAGTGGCGGAATTGGTAGACGCGCTGGTCTCAAAAACCAGTGAGGTAACACTCGTGCCGGTTCGACCCCGGCCTCGGGTACAAAAAGCACCGGATTGTTCCGGTGCTTTTTTTATTTGGGTTCTTCGAGAATCGATATCCCTTTGTTAACCGTTCCAAACCATATCCGGCCATCATTGTCTTCCGTTATTCCGGTTACCCAGTCCGAAGAGAGGCCGTTCCCTGAATTGTAGGTTGTCCAGTTTGTACCGTCAAATTTTGAAGCGCCAAACTGGGTCCCGAACCACATATTCCCTTTGCTGTCCTGAAAAATAACTTCCACATCATTATAAACCAGTCCTTCGCCTGTGGTATAGGAGGTGTATTTTATTCCGTCGTATTTCAAAACACCTGCGAGACTGCCGAACCAAATATTTCCTTCCGAATCCTGGTAAATTGTAAAGATAAAATCGGCCAGTGAATTTTCCGACAGGTACGTTACCCATGTGTCATTATAAAACTCAGAAGCGCCGAACTCGGTTCCGAACCATTTGTGGTTATCAAAATCGACCATTACGCTGGTTACAATATTGTGCACCAAACTTTCGCCGGCATTTTTTGTGTAATAAGTCCACTCGTTGCCGTCATATTTTGTTACTCCCTTTCCGGTGCCAAACCAAACTGTATTTTCCTTATCTGCAGCAATACCCGAAACCTTATTGTATCCAAGTCCGTTATCAACGTTATAACCGGTAAACGTTGTTCCGTCAAATTGGGAGGCACCGTAATCGGTTCCGAGCCATACATTGTTTTGGTTGTCTATGGCGATACAATTAACCGCATGATAGATCAAGCCGTCGGTCACACGCCAGTTTGTAAATTTTGTTCCGTCGTATTTCGAAAAACCGTAGCGGGTTCCAACCCATATATTTCCCTGATTATCTTTTACCATACAGGTTACTTCATTGTTAACCAATCCTTCTCCCGCTTTCAGGTAAGTCCATTTGGGTTGAGGGTTTGGTGGTTTGTTTTCCGTATTACACGAAGAATAAGTTATGAAAACCAACAGCAGTAAGATGACTGTCAGTGCGGTTTTTACATTTGTTTTCATGGTGTTGATATTGGTTTGGAAGTCAGATTCATTTTTATACGGGAGACTACAATATCAATGGCTACTTTGTTGTTTCCTCCCTGCGGAATAATTACATCCGCAAACATTTTTGTGGGTTCGATAAATTGCTGATGCATGGGTTTTACAAATGTTTCGTAGTGTGTCAAAGCCTCTTCATATGTACGTCCTCTCTCTGAAATATCCCTCCGTAAGATACGCATGAGGCGGTCGTCGCTGTCGGTACTTACAAATATTTTGATATCCAGTTGGTTTCTCAAAGCAGGATTGGTAAGAATCAAAATCCCTTCGATAATAACAATCTCTTTGGGTTTTATTAAAACCGTCTCTTTTCCGCGGGCACAGTCAACATACGAATAGGTGGGCATATTGATTTGATGCCCTGTTTTAAGCATATTCACATGATGATTCAGCAGGTCCCATTCAATGGAGTTGGGGTGATCAAAGTTTATCTTATCCTTCTCTTCCTGCGACAAATGTCCGTTATCGTAATAATATGCATCCTGAGGAACCACGGCAACCGAGTCTTCGGGCAGGGATTTTACAATTTTTTTAACAACGGTTGTTTTACCGGAACCACTACCACCTGCAATGCCAATAATTAACATAATTTCAATTGTTACTGGAAATAAATTCAAAAATAAGAAAAAAACAAAATCATGATTTCAAGAACCCGTTTTTGATTTTATTCTTTACCGGATTTGCATAAATTGATAAAAATATCTCTTTAATCTCAGTGTTGCCGAGGCCCAGAAACCTTACCGTATTTTGATAACGTTGTTCCAGCATCTCCTTAGTCTCTCTGTTGTATTCACTTTCAAAACGGCTGGTATTGTTTAGCATGTCGTAAGCCAGATAATTTGCCGGCCAAAGTTTATAGTCTTTGAATATTTGGTTATCAACCAATCCGGCAACCTTTGAGATGGTTTCATTAACAGGCAGTGAGCCGGAGATTTCGTCCAGTTGCGGATTTAAAACTTCACTCACATTAATATGTACTCTTCCTTTGGGCGAAAGAACACCTCCGATAATGCTTTCCAGATCCTCCATCTCCTCTTTTACGTAGGTGCCGTCTTTGGAATGATACAGCTCTTTCACCTTTCGGGCATCGCACGGTTCCCACTCGTAAGAAATTGTGGCAACCCTCGGGTTTAACTCTTTTAATTTGTCGATTACCGGTTTTTTACCTCCCGAAAGCACCAGCATTTTAAGTACACTTTCATCAGTGGTGTCGTTTCCATCCTTTGCTCTTCCTTTGTGGTGTGCCAGCCATACCGACTTATTTCTTTCGGTAATGGCTTTACGGATAAATGCCGAAAGACGTTGTGAGTTTTTCAGCAGTTCCCTTGGTGTTCCCTCCCTGAAAACAGTTACCATCCCGTTGATTTTTCCCACATCCACAATAAAGGGTGACACCATCAGGTTGTCTCCCCAGGTCATCTCACTGGTATCAAGCCCGGCTTCAAGCATTTTCATTGCAAGAAATGATGAGTCGAGAAAAATATCGCGGTGGTTGGCCAGAAAAAGAAAGGCTTTGTCTTTAGGAATGGTATCAATACCCCGGGCGGTAACTCCCCGGGTGTATTTCTTCTCTATTGTTCTGAGAACCTTATCCATCAAAGCTCTTTGGAAGTCAAGTTTTGTTTTTGCTTTTAACAGTTCTTTTTTTATTTGTTCGAAATCTGCTTCAGGCATCAAAAAGTCTAAAACCGTTTTTAGTTCAGGGGCGTTAACAACACGTCTGATAGCTTCCGGAATTTCTTCTCCGTAATAGGGTCTGATTTCATCGAAATCGTGTACTGACATTGTATTCCAAATTTTTGATAAAATTAATATAATTTTTCCTATTTTGATAAATTATGGAAAAAGGATTTACGGAAAAACTGAAATTAATGTATTAACATCACGCATTTCCCCGTTCTTTACCCAACAGCAGAAAAGAGATAAAAAAGCCGAATAAGGTTGCTCCCGCTTGTGTTTCAAGGGTGTCATCGGAAAACATGGAGATTATCATTATGAAATAAAAAACCATGAAAAAGTAGTCTTTGTAACCTTTGGCTACAACAACAGGATAAATTAGAGCAAAAATAAAATACAGGAAACCGAAAACCCCCATAGCAACAAAAATGGCCAGATACTGGTTGTGTGCATGAAACCTGAATCCCTTTTTCAGTTTGGAGTGCATCCTGTCGAATTCCCGATAAAAGGCGTCTTCAAGATCACCGGTACCCACTCCGAACCAAAAATTCTTTTTTATAAGATGAAATGTTGCTTTCAGGTATTCCAGCCGTTGCATTATGGAACTTCCGCTGGGGTCTCCGGTTGATTTATAGGTTTCGTAACCTTTTATTATTTTTAAAATTCTGGTGTGTAATCCGGGATGTGCAACATAATTGTAATTGGCTACTCCGTTTTCTATCAGTCGAATGTCTTTCTCGGAAAGACTTTTTACTCCTTCGGCATCTTTCCTGAGGTTTTTAGAGGTTAAATATCGAATCAAGGTAGGTTTTATTTCCTGTCCGGAAGCACCTTTGCCGTCAAAATCGTATTTACTTCTTTTGTTCCATTCTTCTTTCATCTCTTTATAGCAAAGGTAGGCTCCCACATATTTCCCGTCCTCTATCATGGGTGGCACCGTATCGAAAATATACGGATTTCCTTTGGCAGTATATTTGTCAAGGGTTTTGGAACGAAGCGGAGGAGCCGTAGTAGCATGTTTAACGGTTTGTGTTACATAAATAACCATGGTTGCAGGTACGGCAATTAAAAGGAAGAGAAAGACTATCTTCAGATAAATATTTCGGGATATGAAAATAAACCGTACAAAAAATCCCAGTGCAATCAACAGAATGGCCGTAATGGAGGTAATGGACTCCATGATAATCAGAATATAAAGGAACCAGAGTGTAAGAAACAGGAACAGTATTTTGAACTTTCTTTTGATACTTTTATCCTGTAAAAAGAACCAAACGGTAATAAAAAAGGCAAAGGTTATGTTTAATCCGAAACGGATGGAAGAGATGAACGGAGAAATCTCACGGATATCGTAATAACTTCCTTTTAAATAAATTACAAACCCGATAACGGTTCCGGCAAATACGGCAGCAACATAAAAGTAAGCGAGTTTTTTGAAAGAGGAATAATTTACCTTTGGGATGGTTGCAAAAATAACGGGAAAAAGCAACAGAGGCAATTTTACCCTGAGGTCTTTAAAGGCATAATGAAAATCGGAAGTATTGAACAGCCCCGACAAGTGAAGCACCCAAACAGATGCCAACACCACTGCTGCCCTGTTTCTGAAAAACTCCTGAAATTTTTCGGGTATGTTGTGATAAATAAGTTTGAACAGGTATCCGAAGAAATAATAGGTGCCCGCCAAAAGGCCTTTGCTTTTGTAAAACCGTTTGGCGATACTAAACCGGAACCCCGACAACAGCCACAAACCCAACAATAGAAACTCACCGACACTCATGGCAAATTTCGACAGCGGAATGCTCATTGCAATCAGTATGATAGCTGCAAGATAAGCATCGGAATGAATATTTTTGGTTTGAAATGTCATCTCGCCGGTTACTTTTCTTCCTCTTCCGCTTTGCTTTTGTCGTTATAGGTGCCTTTTAAAATAGCATTGTAGCGTTCCGTATCACTCAAAACGGATTTTGCTTCCGCCACATCCGGGTCGCTTTTCAGCGATGCAATTATTCTCCCTTTTTGATAGTAATAGCGGGCAACGATTTCCATGGTCAGCATGTGCTCTATTTCGTCACGGTATTTATCAATATCTTTTTTCTTTTCGGCAGCAAGAACATTTTGCATCGAATCGATAAGAGGCTCCAATGCCGTGTAATATCTCTCCCGCTTTGCACTGCCCTCAATTTTCCGGATGTACGATTCCGTTTCCGTATCGTAATTAAAATCACGACCGGTAACATATTGTTTAAAAGCCTCGAAAACGGAGTCATTGATTTCAAAGGATTGGGGAGGCGCAATGCTTTTGTGCCGCAATACAAATTCGTTGGCAAAATTGAAAATGTAATTTTTGGCATACAGGTCTGCCGTTACCTGGCTGTATTTGTTTTCTCCCGTTATGATATCGGGTTTAATTCCCTTACCGTCGTAAACCGTTCTTCCTCCTTTTGTTTTAAAGGCAGAGATAAGAGAATCGGGAACATGGTTGGGGTCACCGTTTTTGTCTTTGTTAAAATAGTCGATGGCCTGAATACACCGTCCGCTGGGAATGTAATACTTTGCAATGGTTATTTTTATCTTTGAATTATAGGGCAAAGGAATAACGTTTTGTACCAATCCTTTACCAAAGGTGCGGTGTCCGATGATTACAGCCCGGTCGAGGTCCTGCAGTGAACCGGAAACAATTTCCGAGGCAGAGGCGGTATTTTCATTTACCAAAACCGTTAAAGGTATGTTCAGGTCAACAGGGTCGTTGTGTGTGTAATGCTCTGTGGTGTTTCTTGCCAGTTTCCCTTTGGTCCGTACAATCAGCTGCCCTTTGGGAACAAAAAGGTTAACAATATCCACAGCCTCATTGAGCAGTCCGCCACCATTGTTTCTCAAATCCAGAATCAAACCTTTGATGTGGTGTTTGTTTTTCAGGTCGATAAAAGCCTTTTTTACATCCATTGCCGCTTTGGGGTTGAACTGGGTAAGAACAATATATCCCACATCATCGCCCGTAACTCCGTAATAAGGAACACTGGGGATTTTAATTTTTTCGCGCACCACATCAATCTCACGGCTGACCGTGTCGCCATAATGCTCAATAGTAAGTTTCACCACCGAGCCGGGCACTCCTTTCAGGTGTTTACTGACATCCGCAGAGGTTTTGCCTTTGGCATTATCACCATCAATGGCAAGAATTTTATCGCCCGCTTTCAATCCGCTTTTTTGTGCCGGAAATCCTTCATAAGGTTCAGTTATAACCACATAATCACCTTGTTTCTGAATTAACGCACCAATGCCGCCGTATTCTCCTTTGGTCATCAGCTCATAATCTTCGAGCCGCGACTCGGGAATATAAACCGTATAAGGGTCAAGGCTTTCGAGCATGGCATCAATGGCGGTTTGGGTAAGGTCACCGGGTTTTATATTTTCTGCATAGTTCAGGTTGAGTTGTCGCAACACATTTGAGTATATCTCAATATTTTTTGAAATTTCAAAATTATTCTCCTCCTGTGCCTGTACTATTGCTACCGGCATAATCAGCAGCATCAATAACCAAATCTTTTTCATCTGTATCTTGTTTTCAAATAACATTTCTTTTCAACCGGATTTATGTTAATGAACTTGTTAAACCTTAATATCAATATCCTCTTTACCGGTTTGTAAAAAATGTCGTAAAATTAGAACTATTTTCTTTTCAACTTCCGCATAGGTCATAATCGTCTTTCCTGTGTAAATCAGGGCGATAAGCAGGCTTTTCTCATTTTTTAACATTTCCGAATCATAAAGAATCGTTTTGTTATTACGATATGCCTCTCTGATAATCCGTTTTATCCGGTTTCTTTCGGTTGCTTTTTTAAATCTTTTTCTGGAAACTGAAATAAGGACGGAAACAGGAGCACTGTTTTGTCTGTCAACCTCCAGAAATACCACTTTGAAAGGGTATTTAAAAAAGGTGTTGCCTTCGGTAAACAGCTTCTCAATCAATTTTTTACTGCTTAAACGTTCCCGCTTGGTAAACTTCCGGCTTCCTTTTACAACAGATTTCAATGCTAAAAAATATTTTTTACAAAAGTAGTCAATTTGGCCGGCAATAACCGAAAATGTTAAAAACAAGCTTTACATTCGGCATTTACAACAACAGAAAAAGCCCGCTCATTACGAAAACACCGATAAAATATCCGAGATAGATTTGAAACTCTTTGTGGGCATGGAGCCTTAACCTGGAAAAACCGACCAACCCCGAAACAAGGACGGAAAGGTTGAGAAAATGAATTACCGGAACGGATGAAACCAACCCTATGGCAATTATGGCTCCCGTCACACCGCCGAGTCCCATCATGTGAATACTGATTTTTGTAAACAGACTAACCAGCAACGCAATTAGTACCAGCACGGCAGTGCCCAGTAAAAACACCTGAAAATCGGGCAATAATCCCGTGGGACGCAACGAATAAAAGGTGATGATAAAAATAATGGCCGTTACAAAAAGGGGGATTATGCGCTCTTTGGCAGTAGGCATTTCAAGACTTGAAATCAGTCTGAGTTTTTTCATAACCAATGTGAGCGACAGGGGAATCATAAAGGTCATGGAAAAGATAAACAGCAGCAGCATCAACCTTACTCTGGGTATCAGCTCTATTCCCATATGTTGCTGTATTTGAAAATATATAACAAGTCCGTATGTCGGCATCAGCAGGGGATGGAACAATACGGAGAGTATTTTGGAAAGCCTTTCTTCCGACATTTATTCCAGTTTTTTACGTAACCGGGCAACGGGAATGTCCAATTGTTCGCGATACTTGGCAATGGTACGCCGGGCTATGGGATAGCCTTTTTCTTTTAACAATGCGGCAAGTTGCTCGTCGGTATAGGGTTTCTTTTTGTTTTCGTTGGCTATGAGATCTTTCAATATTTTTTTGATTTCTCGTGTAGAAACCTCCTCACCGTCATCCTTTTGCATCGATTCGCTAAAGAAACTTTTCAGGAGGAAAGTGCCAAACGGGGTTTGGACATATTTGCTGTTGGCCACGCGCGAAATGGTTGAAATATCCATACCGACTATTTCGGCAATATCTTTCAGTATCATCGGCTTCAGTTTGGCTTCATCGCCGGTAAGGAAATAATCCTTTTGATAATCCATAATGGCTTTCATGGTGGAATAAAGGGTGTTTTGGCGCTGCTTGATGGCTTCGATAAACCATTTTGCCGAATCCACCTTATTTTTAATAAAAGAGTAAGCCTCTTTTTTACTTTTGCTTTGTTTTTGCTTTGAGAGCTCGTCAATCATCCCCGAGTACATTCTGCTTACCCTGAGCTCCGGAATGTTCCATGAGTTAAGTTCCAGTTCCAGTTTTCCATTGTTGTTGTAAATGGTAAAATCGGGAATAATGTAGTGATTGGTTCTGGAGGTCTCGCTCAGCGAATTGCCGGGTTTGGGATTCAGTTTGAGTATTTCGTCCATTGCCGCCTTCAACTGGTCTTCCGTCAGTTCAAGACGCTTCATTATCTTTTCGTAGTGTTTTTTAGTAAATTCGTTAAAGTACCTTTTCAATATTTTCCGGGCAAGCATGAGTGCTTCCGAACTTTCTCCCTCCTCAATTTTCCGGTCGATTTGCAGCAGCAGGCACTCTTGCAAATTGCGGGCTCCCACACCGGGCGGGTCAAAATCCTGAATCACTTTCAGCACCTCTTCCACCTCTTCTTTGGTGGTTTCGATGTTCTGTGTAAAAGCCAAATCGTCAACCATGGAATCGGTACTGCGTTCCAGATAACCCGAGTCGTCAATATTACCTATTATGTATAGCCCTATCTGATACTGCTTTTCATCAAGATTGCGGTATCCCAGTTGTTGTTTTAAAAATTCGTGAAAGGTAATACCTGAAGAAAAAGGTATTTCGCGGTGTTCATCATCCGCACCTCTGTTATTTACCTGTGTTTTATAATCGGGGATATCATCATCGTCGTAATAATCTTCATAATCGAACTCCTCTTCTTTGTTCTGCTGCTCACTTTCTTCACCCATAACATCCTCGCCATCCAAACCGTTTTCGGGAACTTCATTTTCTCCTTCTTTGTTTTCGGGGGTTTCAATTTCCAGGGCGGGATTCTCCTCTATCTCCTGCTTTATCCGCTGCTCCAGCCCTACCATAGGCATTTGGATCAGCTTCATCAAAAGAATCTGCTGAGGCGAAAGTTTTTGTAAAAGCTTCTGTTGTAATCGCTGTTTAAGCATTGCCTGTTTTTAACCTTAATATCAAATAACAGAACAAATGTAAAAAGATTTTTACAATGGCACGGTTTTGGCGATATTAATTTTTTTCCTCATCCGATTCTAATGTAAACTGAATAGGAGCTCTGAATTTTATTTTTACTCCTTTTCCCTTATATACGGGCTTTGGCCATTGATACATCCCGACTACCCTTTTGGCTTCTTTATCAATATCATCGCTCACGCCCCTCAGTACTTTTATGTCGCGTGGTTTGCCGGTTTCATCAATAGTAAATTCAATAAATACTTTCCCGTGAAAGCCATATTCGCGGGCTTGTTCCGGATAATGAATGTTTTTGTTCAAGAAATCAAGATAGTCATAAATTGATGCCTTAAATTCAACAGAATTATCAAGCATATCCAAGTCACTTACATATTCATCCAACAAGTGCCCGTTTTTATCGTAAATCTTAACAAGACTCACTATTTTATCATTTTTGTATTCAACTTCGGTTATTGTATTTCCGTCTTCTGACCAATTTTTCCATTTTCCGTTTTTTTTCTCACCAGAATACGCGCCTTCCGATTTTTTTTGTCCGTTTTTGTACCAATATATCCATTTTCCGTTTCGTTTGTCATCAACATATTCACCTTCTGATTTTTTTTGTCCGTTTTCCCACCAAGTCGTCCACTTTCCATTTCGTTTACCGTCAGAGTACATACCTTCTCCCCCTGTTAGACTATCTTCCGTCCAAAATATCCACTTCCCGTTTTGTTTGCCATTAACATAATCGCCTTCCGCCTCTTTTACACCGTTTTCCCATCTAAATATCCATTTTCCGTTTTGTGTTCCATTTAAATACTCGCCTTCCGATTTTTTTTGCCCGTTTTCGTGCCAAAAGACCCATTTTCCGTTTCGTTTGCCGTCAAAGAATTCACCTTCCGACCTTTTATGTCCGTTTTCCCACCAAAAAGTCCATTTACCTTCCCGTTTGTCATCAATATAATTACCCTCTCCTTTTTTTTGTCCGTTACTGTAATAAAAAACAAAATGACCGTGCTTTACTTTCATCTCTTTCGTCTTATAGGTACCGGTCATCTGCAACTGTCCGCTGTTATAATAATCCCGGGCAAAATAATTGTTCGAATCGGTTTTGTAATATTTCCGGTAATAGGACGAATGTTCTTTGTCACATTGTTGCCATTGGTCGTCAAAATACATTGTTGCGGTATCCTGACTTTTTAACTCCGGGGATACGAAAATCAATATTAAGATATTGATAATTAGAAAGAAATTCTTTTTCATGGTTTTTTATTTAAACGATGGTTCATTTTTGATAACTGACTTTTTCAACCTCCCAAAGATAAAAATTATTGTTGTATGATAAAAGTAACCGGTCGCAGACTATAGATGCAACTGTCTGTCTGCTTTCCAATGATTCTTTTCCAATCACATTTTTTAAGAAACAAATGTTGAATTTCATTGTTAAGATTTAGTAATTTTGCAAAGCTATGGATACAGAAAATTTCAAAAGGGATTTGGACGAACTTTTCCGGCTTTTCAACCTGCTTATGGAGAAGCAGTCGGACACGTTAAACGAATTGCCGGGGGTCAACAAGATGATGTTTCAACAGTTCAGGATGTTTTTTTCCAATTACGAAACCATGAAAGACCAAATAGCAAGTCAGCTTGAAGGTCAGTTTGGCGAACCCGTACACGAAATGGTAAAGACACTTATCAGCCAGCTCAAAGAGGAACTGGGAGACGATGTATTGTTGTACCAAACCCCGGAAGAAGATATGCCGGTACACCTTAAAGAAAAACCGCATTACCCGCAGAGTGTGGAACAGGAAATCGAAGAGATTGATAGAAAGCTGAAAGATCCAAACCTTTCTCCCAAAGAGATAGACGACCTGTTAGACAGGCGTTCGGAACTGACACAATAAAAAAACCGGCTTTTGCCGGTTTTTTTATTAAAACTATTCTTTTTCCGACAAACTTTTTATTTTCAATGCAAAAATTATAAGCACCGTACCTATCAATAGTGAGATAATTCCCAGAATCACAATAAAGACTTTTGCACTGTTAAAGGGGTCGAAAAATAGTGCGGCACCAAACAGCAGGGTAATAACTGCATTGATAATCAGATTTCTGCGGTTGTACAGTTCCGGGTCAAGCTGAAAGGTAAAATAGAGCTGCAAAGCCCCGAGCAACAGCGCCCAACTGCCCACTACTATGGTAAAGAACTCCAATGATCCTTTTGTAAAAAATGTAAGCAGTATCCCCAGACCCAGTACAATCACCGTTTCGGCCAGGTCGGTACCGTAGGAGAGCCCGTTTCTTATATTGTTAATTACACCTGCGGCCATGGCAACTCCGATAATCAGCGCCAGAATACCCATGTACATTACAATGGACAGAATCAGGTCACCGGGTACAAAAAGCGCCAGCACACCGAAAAGAATAATAAGAATACCGTTCAGGGCAAAAAGCCACCAGTTGTTGAAAGAATATGTTTTCATGTGATTATGATTTATTTTTTAATTTGGTTTTTAGTGCATTCCAATACTTTCTCGGACAAGGGCTATCAGTCAGGACTTCAATAACATCAATTATTGAAAAGAACCATTTTTCCTGTTCTTCGTCCCACTGAACCCGAACCCGTTTGTCTTGAAATAATTTTATTGAGTTTTCTTTTGTCATAAGGTTTCAAAATTAATAAATAATTTGTCAACTTATATTTTCAGGTCGAAAAATAGTCAAAATTTCAAGTATTTAAAAAGATTATTTTTGAAACCTTAAAACCTGATGAATGATAAAAATAATAGAAACTCCGCGCGATGGGATGCAAGGACTGCCGTATGTTGTTCCCGTGCAGGACAAAACAGCCTATATCAATGCTTTGTTGCGGTGCGGCTTTCATACCGTTGAGGCGGGCAGTTTTGTTTCTCCCCGGGCAATACCCCAAATGGCCGATACCGGCAGTGTGCTGGAAGGGCTCGATCTCTCAGGTAACAAATCGAAAATAGCAGTGCTGGTGGCAAGCAAAAAAGGGGGCGACAGGGCTGT
The DNA here is from genome assembly GCA_027022105.1 of Bacteroidales bacterium. Classification (GTDB taxonomy): domain Bacteria; phylum Bacteroidota; class Bacteroidia; order Bacteroidales; family F082; genus Sulfidibacterium. The sequence goes on from JALVZH010000199.1 coordinate 14,564, forward strand.
GGAATATCCGCAGGTTGACCAACTTTTTTATCCCTTTTCATTATCTCCCACCTTTCTGAAAAAAAACCTGAACACTACCCTTGAAGAAGGTGAAAAAACCATTGATTATTTGTTAAACCGGTGTAATGCTTCCGGCAAAGAGCTGGTGGTATTTTTATCGCTTGCTTTCGGTGACCCTTACGGCGACTTCTGGAGCATCGACTTTGTGGCAGAGTGGGTCGAAAAACTGTACCGGAAAGGAATCGCCACCATACCGCTGGCCGAAACCATTGGCGATATTGAAGCCGGGAAAATATATGAAGTCTGTTCACAACTGGTTCCTGAGTTTCCGCAGGTGGAATTCGGGTTGCACACCCACGCGCTTCCCGGAAAGGGTATTGAAAAGGTGGATGCAGCGTATCGTGCGGGTATCAGGCGATTCGACACCGTTCTGGGCGGATTGGGCGGCTGCCCCATGACCGGAAAAGAGATGATAGCCAATCTGGATTTGGAAGATATGCTTTCTTATTGCGACGATAAGAAAATTGATTGTCCTGTAAACAGAGAAGCACTGTCCGAAGCAAAACGAAAGCTGGCCAGGATTGTTATGAAATAGTATTACAGGTTCTGTAACCCATTGGATTTCGTGTAGCTTACATATACCTTGTTGTAAATAAATACCAGTCCCAGGACAAACAGCGCGGCGGTAACCCCAAGCATAACATTGTAAGGAGTGGGGGTTTCCAGTGCCAGTCGTATTATGACCGTTGCAAGGGCATACCCCGAATTTCTGAACAATACCAGATAGGAATTGCTGTACCGCAACGAAACGAAAACAAGAAATATATCACTGAATATTAGTATTGTATAAAATTTATGAAAAAAATTAAAAGTGTGTTCCTGCCGGAAAAAATAGACCATATCCGTTATAATCAATCCCAGAAAAATAAACAACAACAATAGGGAAAGGCTTTTTTTTATGGCAATGAAACTTTTCATCAAATCAATGGAACGGCAAATGGGCAGACGCTTTTCATATTTTCTTATAAGGATAATGAAAAGAAAAATAATCAGAGCTCCGAATGCATTGGCAAACATGTACAAAACATCTGTCTGTATCTGACTCCAGACAAAATCGACAGGAAAATCACCAAACTCTTTAAATGCGTTTCGCAACAGAATCAGCGAGAGTATTTCCAGTTGGACTTCCATCGATTTTGATACGGAACGTTCCAGCGAAAATACAAGGCTTATCACTTCGAAAAAGAGCAGCAGCGTAAACGATAACTCAATTGCCTTAAAAGGGTTGTCGGGAATTAATTCCCAATAAATTACCCCCTCTTTTCTCAACAAAATAAGTGAGAGCGACAGGAGGAATGTAACAATCATAATAATAGAAAGCCACTTGTATGTTGCAGCTGACTCCCACCGCTGCCCCAAAGTATTGAAAAACCTCAGAAATGTTCTGTACGGCTCTTTGTGTTGTGTGTGTCTCATAGTAAATGCTTTATAAGCGAGACGGTAAAGTTATAAAATTTTGTGCCTTCATTCCGGTTTTGGTATCAAAATAACTTAACTGGTGGTTTTCATATAATTGCATAGAGAACCGGCCAAACAAAACAGGAATTGATCGTGGCGCTTTCAGATAGTGCCAAATAGGTTTCTCATACCTCTTCAAACTCGGAAGTAAAGTAAAACTTTATCTTCGGGTATTTTTCCTGTGCCATTTGCAGTGCGAAGGGCGAATCGGCCATAAAAACCTCGCGGCCTTCTTT
>JALVZH010000199.1:16327-27959 GCA_027022105.1 Bacteroidales bacterium
GCCTTCTTTATCAAGCGCTATCTGCCCGGCCTTTCTCGCTCTGAAATCTTCCAATTGCTCTTTGTCGTCGCTCACAAACCAGGCGGTTTTATATAGCCTGATGGGTTCGTAGCGGCATTTTGCATTGTATTCGTGTTCCAGCCGGTACTGAATTACCTCGAACTGTAAAGCCCCCACGGTTCCGATTATTTTTCTGCCTGATGTTTTGCCTGTAAACAGTTGTGCAACCCCTTCGTCCATCAACTGATCGATTCCTTTGGCCAGCTGTTTGGCGCGCATGGGGTCGGCATTGACAACATATTTGAAAAGCTCGGGGGAGAAACTGGGTATTCCTTTAAAATTCAGTATTTCGCCTTCGGTCAGCGTATCGCCTATTTTAAAGTTTCCCGTATCGTGCAGCCCCACGATGTCTCCCGGAAACACTTCGTCAACAATCGATTTCTTTTGAGCCATAAAAGCCGTGGGGCTCGAAAATTTCATCATCCGGTTCTGCCTGACGTGCAGGTAATTGGTGTTTCGTTTGAATGTCCCCGAAACCACACGCACAAAGGCAATCCTGTCGCGGTGGTTGGGATCCATATTGGCATGGATTTTAAAAACAAACCCCGAAAAAGTCTCTTCTTCCGGTTTTACAAAACGCTTGTCGCTTTCGCGGCCCACCGGTTTGGGGGCTATGTTGATAAAAATCTCCAAAAGCTCTTTAACTCCGAAATTGTTTAAAGCACTGCCGAAAAATACCGGCGAAAGGTCTCCTTTCAGGTAAGCATCTTTATCGAACTGCGGATATACTCCGTGCACAAGCTCTATCTCTTCGCGCAGGTTTCCGGCTGCTTCATCGCCGAGAAAAGTTTCCAATTCCGGATCCGACAGGTCGTCGAACTCAATGCCCTTTTCAACGGTCTGTTTGTTGGGTGTAAAAAGGTGAAGATTCCTGAAATAGTTGTTATATACCCCTTTAAACTGTTTCCCTTCGCCAATGGGCCAGCTCAGGGGGGTAACTTTCAGGTGGAGTTTTTGTTCTATTTCGTCCAACAGTTCAAAAGCGTCTTTGCCTTCACGGTCGAGTTTGTTAATAAAAACGATGACGGGAGTTTTTCTCATGCGGCACACCTTAACCAGCTTTTCGGTTTGGGTCTCCACCCCTTTGGCAACATCAATAACCACTACCACGCTGTCCACTGCCGTAAGTGTTCTGAATGTGTCTTCGGCAAAATCCTGGTGGCCAGGCGTATCGAGGATGTTTATTTTGGTACCGTTGTATTCAAACCCCATAACGGAAGTGGCTACCGAAATGCCGCGCTGCCGCTCTATCTCCATCCAGTCGGAAGTGGCGGTTTTCTTGATTTTGTTCGATTTTACCGCTCCGGCTACCTGAATGGCACCACCGTAAAGCAACAGTTTTTCGGTGAGGGTGGTTTTCCCCGCATCAGGGTGACTGATGATAGCAAATGTGCGTCTCCGCTCTATCTCTTTCAGAAAGTTCTTCGACATATTTTTATGTTAGGAAAAATGAAGGCGCAAAAGTAAAGAAAGTTATGGTTTGAAAACGGTGGAGTGCTACGAGCAAACCCATTTACTTTTTTCCATCTGTAAAACCGTGCAGCTTAATATCAAAAACCAACACCGCATTGGGTCTTACGCCTCCCGGAGGATTTGCTCCGTAGGCCAGCCGGGAAGGGATGATTAATTTAATCTGTCCACCTTCGCCAATCAGCGGAATGCCCTCCTGCCAGCCCTGTATCAGCAGGTTGAGCCGCTCGGTGTAGTAATCGTGCTGATCAAGCGTGGTGCCATCAAGATAATAGCCGTGATAACTTACCGTAACCACCGAGTTCCATTGAGGGTGATTTACCGTTCCGCTGTCCCCGATTACATAATAAAGCCCCGATTCGGTAAACTGTCCGTCAAGGTTGTTTTGGGCAACATAATCTGCAATTAACTGATGATCAACTGCATCCTGGTCAACAGGGTCCTCTTTTTTGCATGAACCCCAAAACATTGCGGAAACCAATACCGTAATAAGTGCTATAAATGTTGTTTTTCTTATCATTTTTAAAAATTTTGTGCAAAAATAATCGGAATTATGAATTGAAATAAAGCTCATCACAACGGAACGGCAGGAGAAAGTGGCAGGGTATCGCTTTTTATAATGTTCCAAAAGTTGGCCGAGCCGGGGCCTTTGTCTTTGTTGGTAAGCACAATCAGGGTTTTGTGGTGCCGCATATCGCGAATGTAAAAAGTGCGGAAACCTTTCCACCAGCCGAAATGATAAACCGTGCTGTCCATATCGGTTCGTATGCGCCATCCGAAACCGTAATTGTCCCTGCGTTTCCAGTAGCGCGGACTTCCGGGTGTGAATGCCTCTTTGATGATTGAATCGGGCAGAAGAGAGAAATTGTCGAACGATTTGTCAAATTTATACAGGTCTTCCACGGTGGTATAGATATTTTTATCGCCGACCACGCCGTTTAAATAGTCGTTGGTCATTCTGCGCCACCGCCATCTTTTGTGGTACCATCCGGGAACCCCTTTTTCCACATAAAGCGGAACAACTGTGTCGTGGCGCATGGTATAAACAAATGAAGAGTCCATGCCCAGCGGTTTAAAGATTCGTTGTGCAATAAAATCCTCGAAGTGCATCCCCGAAACAGCCTCTGTAATGTTGGCCAGCAGGGCATAGTTTGTATTGCAATAGTGAAAACCGGTATTGGGTTCGAAATAACGGTCGGGGTGGTATTTTTCCAAAAGCATCAGCATGGAATCGTTGGTGAGGGGTTTCTTTTTGTTTGTCCATTTGCTTTGTGCCAGACTCATATAGCGGGGCAATCCCGAACGGTGGGTCATAAGCAAACGAACCGTTACCCCTTGGTAAGGAAATCCGGGTAGATAGGCGCTAATGTCGGTATCGTAATCTATTTTACCCTCTTTTTTTAACAGCATAACGGCATAAGCGCTGAACATTTTCGATACGGAAGCCAGTTGAAAAGCATCGGTAAGGCGAAGCGAATCTTTTCGGCGCCGTACATTGCGCCAGCCGTAAGCCTTTTTAAAAACAACCCGTCCCTTTTCGGCATACAGTACGGTGCCGTTAAACCCTGTCAGCCGCTGCAACCTTTTGAATTTTTTATCCAGTTCCGCCGCTTTCTTCCTGATGACAACCGTGTCGTAATCCATTAGCAGAAGCGGCGGTGTTTTTATGGAATCCGTTTTATTAAAAATGTGTTGCTTTACTGATGTTTCCTTCCCGGCAGGTTCGCTGCTATTTGAACAGGCTCTTATCAAAACCATCAGAAGAACCGCAAGCACTGCAATTGTTCCGGCAACTTTTTTCTTATTTAACTTTCTCTTCATAATAGGAAACGGCAAAAATAAACAGTTAAATCATTTTTATCCGATTTTAAATAAAATATCCGGCCCATAAATCATAATCGGATATGAATTCGGGGGAAAAACAAGCGGCAAGGCCATGCAAACAGCGAAGTATCTGCGTTTTATAAATAGTGGTATGTGATTTGTTTTGTAACAAACGCAGAATTAAGAATCTTGTAATGATGATTATCTATTTCATAGCGTTTTATCTGGTGATTACATTAATTGTAACGGCATTTGCCACAGGCAAAAGAATAAGTTTTGCCAATGCCTTTACCTATAGTTTCTTTATGACGCCCTTTGTAGGACTGCTGGCGGTTTTGAAATCAGAGAAAAAAGTTAAGATTACACATTATGTAACCCGGTATTCATGCCCCCGGTGTAATGCCAAATTCACATCGGAAACGGAATACTGCCCCTCATGTCTTGAAGAGGGGGTGAAAGTAAAGCCGCAACAAATGGAAATCAGAATGGCGGGATAAGTTCCGGTTTCTCAATGATTTTTGCTATTGCCTTTTAACAATTCTTACTATTTTTAAGGAATATTCCCGCTATTGCTTTGGCCCGGGCCTGCTCATTTTATAAAACTACAATTTTCCTGCAAGTTAGCAGATTGCCTTTGTTCATCAATGCAACAAAAATTACCTCGTTATGTGAAAGTGACCGGGGAAGCATTATTCTTTTTTGTTTGCCTCTGAAATGTATTACATCAATCAGTTGCGATTGGGTATTGTACAGGTTTACAGTATATTCCCGTGTTTTATCCGTCCGTATGTTCAGATATTTCCCCGCAGGATTGGGAAAAATCCTGATATCGGATTTCTTTTTACCGCTCTTTCTTAATCCCACCGTTTGCAAATCCCACGCTGCAAGAGTGTATTCACCGCTTTTCAGTTCATCGGTATAAATGTACCCGATAGACCATATTCCTTCACGTGTCTGGGGGATGGCTTCCCAGTCTTTATCCGGCGAACTGCGGTAGAGCAATACCACCGAATCGTTGTCGGAACGGATTAAATCCTCATCAAGGTATTGCGAGTGGTTGTAATAAAAACGTCCACGCGCAGATACCCTGTTTTCGAACACTCCTGCAATACTCCAGTATCTCGAACCGGAAAGCCTTAGTCCCGGAACCGGATTTTTAAGGGTGTCGGGGGCCACATAATGGTGGGTTGCCTGTATCAACGAGCTGTCTGTCAACGAATCGATGTAAATCCTAAAATAGGTATCTGGAAACTTATAACTGCCTGTTTGTGAGAATATTTTGTAATTATCAATTGTGGCGTCATTGGTTTTTTCGTTCAAATCAAGCAAAACGGCTTCGGGGGAAAACGAAGTTAATTTTACGGAATGCCCCGTTAATTCTGAGAAATGTATTGTGTCGGTTTGCATATTAAGTCGATTATCAACAAAAGTGATCTCCAGAATATTGTCGTCGGCAAGAAAACCGGCCCCTTTATATTTTTGTTTAAGATAAATATCGGTTTGATAATCCGTTCCGTTGAAAACCGTCGTTGTGGAATCGATGGAAAAATGAGGGGTTCCGGGGGTGGAAACCCAGGCGTCAAAAAACGGGGTCATGTTAATACCTGTATAACTTGTAAGGAAGTCGCGCAGGTCGGCTGACGATTTGGATTGCCATGCATAAGTCTGCAGCCAGGCCGTTACGGCATTGAAAAAGAGTGAGTCGCCGAGGTAATTTTTCAGTGTATTGACCACTACGGCTCCTTTGTCGTACGAGGTGCTGCCATAGGTGTATTGTTGCGGAACACTGTCGAGCGCCCAGTAACCGTTGTCCAAAAAATGTACTCTTTCCAATACCTGTTGGTTCCGGTCGCGCATTTCGGTTTTTACAACTTCTTCTCCGTAAAGGCCGGTTTTGTAATACATCTCGCAAAAACTGGCCCACCCTTCGTTGAGCCACATCTCCTCTGCCGATGCACAGGTAACCTCATCGCCAAACCACATGTGCGACAGCTCGTGGGCATAGAGATATTCGTAAGAGGTTGTGCCGTTGATGACAAAATGGGGATAAGCGATATTGGATGCGTGCTCCATGGCGCCGATAGCCGTTCCGATATATCCCACACGATCAAAAGGATAGGAACCGAAACGGGTTTCGTAAAAGCCTAAAATATCTTTCAGATGAATGAAAGAGCCCGCAACATTGTTTTGTTCCGAAGGTCTTGTGTAAATATAAATGGGGATGGTGTCTTCAATACCGTAATAGGTATCGGAATAGCGCACATAATCGCCGGTTGCAACGGATATCAGATAGGTGGGTATGTCATGTTGCATGCGCCAGTGCCAGGTGGTGGTGCTGTCGGTAACGGGAATTGTATCGATGAGTAACCCGCCAGATACCGCCTTTTGGCTGTTGGCAACTGTGGTATAAACATCGTAAGTGGCCCTGTCGGTAAAATTGTCAATACATGGAAACCAGGCTTTTCCCAGATTATGGGGAATGCTTTGAAACCCAACGCCGAGGTTAAAGGCATAATCACCCGAAAAATGAAATCCGCCCCAGCTTTCATGGAACGGCTGCCCGTGATAATAAACCGTTGCCTTAATTGTATCCTGAGGTGTAAATACGGTTCCGGGGAATATTCGCAGAATGTTGTTTTGAAACGTAAATGATTTTGAAACACCGTTAACAAAAACGGAATCCGCAGTGAGATACATAAAATCGAGCGGAATGGTTGCGAGGCTGTCCACCTTCGGCACGAGAAAAACTTCGGTAAACCCGCGGATGGTCTGCGTACCGGTGTTTATTTCCGTTGTGTGGATGTTGTAATGAACGGCATGAAGAGTGTCTCCTATTCCATTGTTTACCTGCGCATAAAGCGTTGAAAATATTGGAAAAAAGAGCATCAAAAAAACCGGAATTATCTTTTTCATTGTTATTAATTTTTAGGAATCATAGCAACCGTATTGTGCCATTGATCAATGATTTTCTGAGCTTCAGATTCTGGTATCAGGGGGCGGAATTCTTTTTCGAGTTTCCATTGGTTTGAAATAGCTTCGAAATTATTCCAATATCCTGTAGCCAGTCCGGCAAGATATGCTGCGCCGAGTGCCGTACTTTCAAGATTTACCGGTCTCTGCACATTGGTTTGCAACAGGTCTGCCTGTATTTGCATCAGCAGGTTATTGGCCGTGGCGCCTCCGTCAACACGTAATGTGGAAATAGTTACGGATGCATCTTTTTCCATGGCTTTAATCACGTCGTAACTTTGCAGGGCAATGGCCTCCAGTGCCGCGCGGGTTATATGCGCCCTTGAAGTACCCCTGGTTATTCCATATATCATCCCTCTGGCATCCTGATTCCAATAGGGTGCTCCAAGGCCTGTAAATGCCGGAACAAAAGTGACACCACCGCTATCCGGAACGGAAGCCGCCAGTTTTTCACTCTGCCGGGCATCTTTAAAAAATATCATCTCATCGCGCAGCCATTGCACAACGGCACCGCCGATAAACACACTTCCTTCAAGGGCATAACTGACTTTGTCGCCCAGTTTCCAGGCAATGGTTGTAAGCAAACGGTGCTCCGAAATTACAGGTTTTTCTCCCGTATTGAGCATAATAAAGCATCCGGTACCATAGGTGTTTTTTACCATACCTTCCTCTAAGCACATTTGGCCGAAAAGAGCGGCCTGCTGGTCGCCGGCAACACCCGTAATGGGTATTTGCGATGAGAAAATCAACGTATCGGTAACACCGTATAACTCACTGTTCGATAAAACCTCAGGCAGCATAGGTTCGGGAATATCAAAAAGCGACAACAATTCCTTATCCCACTCAAGGGTATGAATATTAAACAGCATTGTTCTTGAAGCATTGGAAACATCGGTAACAAAGTTTTTACCTTTGGTAAGATTCCAAATAAGCCAGGTGTCGATAGTACCGAACAGAAGTTCGCCGTTTTCGGCTCTTTTTCGTGCTCCGGGAACATTATCCAGAATCCATTTGATTTTTGTAGCTGAAAAGTAAGCATCTATTTCAAGTCCCGTTTTCTTTTTTATCAAATCCTGTCTGTTCTCTTTTTTTAAACGGTTGCAATAATCCGATGTCCGCCTGTCCTGCCACACAATGGCATTGTAAACGGGTTTTCCGGTAGCTTTGTCCCAAACAACGGTGGTTTCCCGCTGATTTGTAATCCCGATTGCTTCTATATTTTGGTCGTGAATGCCCATTTTGGCAATGGCTTCGGCGGCAACGCTTATTTGGCTGGTGTATATCTCTTCGGGGTTGTGTTCAACCCATCCCGGCTTCGGAAAATATTGTTTGAATTCCTTTTGCGCCACCGACATAACAGCTCCTGTTTTATCGTAAATAATGGCGCGTGAGCTGGTTGTACCCTGGTCTAATGCGAGGATGTATTTCTTTTTCATATTTAATGATTTAAGTCAGGATGTATTCTTTAGCCAAAGAGGTGTATGCCTCAATCTGTTCTTTTTGCCATTTTTTGTTGTAACCCAATTCGCGGGCCATAATTTTTGCAACCACGGGTGCCGCCTCAATACTGGCTCTGGCATCGAGCAGCAGAAGCCGTATTCTTCTTGCCAGAAAATCTTCCACCGTTCTGGCCATCTCTTCCCTTACCGCCCATACAATCTCGGCCAAAACATAAGGATAACCCTTTACAATAGGTTGTGCCATTTTCGGGTTGTCGTTCATAATGTCTCTAATCTTTACGGCATCGGAACCGTAAAAATGAAGAGTGTCGGTTTCCTCGAAATTCTTTACATAACCATGAATGGGCATGTTGGAAGTAACCGACGGTGTCTCGTCCAGCCCTCCGATTAGTTGTGCTTTGTCAATGGCATCTTCGCCCATTTTGCGATAGGTTGTCCATTTTCCGCCCGTAATGGTTACCAGTCCCGAAACGGAAACACTTATCTTGTGGTTTCGCGAAATCTCCTTTGTTTTTTCATTGTCGTCGCTTGGTGCTGCAAGCGGTCTGAGTCCTGCAAACACACTCAAAACATCCTCTCTTTTCGGTGGATAGGCCAGATAATCGGCGGCAGTGTTCAGGATAAAATCTATCTCCTCCGGCAACGCTCTCGGTTCAAGGGAAATATGTTCCATCAGCGTATCGGTGGTTCCCACCACAACTTTTCCGTGCCAGGGAACGGCAAACAGCACCCTTCCGTCCGAAGTTTTCGGTATCATTATGGCGGAATTCCCCTGCAGGAATTTCTTGTCAAGGATTATGTGCACTCCTTGTGAAGGGACAATGGTTCTTTTTGCATCGGGGTTATCCATTTTCAGAATGCTGTCGGCAAATACTCCGGTGGCATTTATCACCACCTTTGCGGCAATCAGGTATTTTTCTCCGGTCTCCATGTCAATGCCTTCCACACCGTTAATCATCCCTTCGTCATCTTTTGTAAGCGCCGTAACCTTAAAATAGTTGAGAACCGTACCGCCGTTGTCAACACAGGTTTGGGCAAGGTTTACGGCAAGCCGTGCATCATCAAACTGCCCGTCGTAATAGATTACACCGCCCAGCAGCCCTTCCTTTTTTAAATTTGGAATGGCTTTCAAAACCTCCCCTTCGTCAATATGTTCCGAAGGGCCGAGCCCCAGCTTTCCCGACATCCAGTCGTAAACCTTCAACCCCACGGTGTAAAAAGGGCCGTCCCACCATTCGTAATTGGGAATAATAAAAGCCTGATTTCTGACAAGGTGCGGTGCGTTCTGCCGCAGAAGTCCTCTCTCTTTTAATGCTTCGAGAACCAGCGAAACATCTCCCTGTGCCAGATACCGTACCCCTCCGTGAACCAGTTTTGTGCTTCTGCCCGACGTACCTTTTGCAAAATCGCTTTGCTCCAAAAGCAATGTTTTATAACCCCGGGTGGCCGCCTCTACCGCAGTTCCCAATCCGGTTGCACCGCCGCCTATTACAACTACATCCCATAGAGGGATGTTGTTTAAGGCTTCAAGGGATGATTTTCTTTTCATATTGAATGTATCGTATGAATATTGAGTTATAACAAACTTGTTTAAAATTTAATAAAATAGCTGTAATATTAAATATTGGAAACCAGAAAAGTGAATATCTTTTTTAATAAACCCACCCCTACACCCCTCCAAGGAGGGGAATAGTGGAATTCATTTTCTGGTTTCCAATATTTTATACCCATTTTCATCATATTAACTTTAAACGATTTCAATGATAAAAGTATTAAAATTTTGCTTACGACGGTTTTATTAAGAAAGCTGTTCAATATCCGCCTGCACTTTTTCCCACGATTCGTACAGTTTGTTCAGCTCGGTTTCTTTACCTGAATACTCCTTATAAAGCGTGCCCGCTTCAATTTCCGGTTTGTATTCTTCAGGCTTTGAAAGTTTCTCCTGAATTTGTTTTAATTCCGTTTCAAGAGTTTCTATTTTTTCTTCTATTGCGGAAGCTTCGTTTTTCAATTTTCTTATTTTCCTGTCCATTTCTTTTTTCTGCTTCCACATTAACTTGGATTCCGACTCTTTTTTAGTTACCGTTTTTCTTTCCGGATTGTTTTTTTCGAGTTCCGACAAACGTTCCATCTTCCGTTTTTCGAGAAACTCACGGATATCGCCCCTGAATTCTTTTATCTTTTTGTCTTTAAATTCGTAATGCCGTGTTGTGAGGCCTTCCAGAAAATCCCTGTCGTGCGATACAATAATCATTGTTCCTTCGTATTGAAGCAGCGCATTTTTCAGAATGTCTTTGGATGTAAGGTCCAGGTGGTTGGTGGGCTCATCAAGAATAAGCAGGTTGGATGGCGACAAAAGCAATTTGGCAATAGAAAGCCTTGCTTTTTCACCTCCCGACAACACTTTCACCTTTTTATTAATGTCGTCTCCCTGAAAAAGAAAAGAGCCGAGAATATTGGTCAGCCTTTTTCTGATATCACCTGTGGCAATTTTGTCGAGGGTTTCAAATACGGTGTCTTCACCCTCAAGCATTTCCCACTGGTCTTGTGCGTAATAAGCTATCTTCACATTGTTTCCGTATTTCAGGGTTCCTTCATAATCCAGCTTTCCGGCTATAATTTTGGCAAGAGTGGATTTACCTTCGCCGTTTCTTCCGACAAAAGAGAGTTTTTCTCCACGTATAATCTGAAAATCAATATTTTTCAGAACCTCTTTTCCGTCGTAGGATTTTGAAACATTTTCTCCCTCAACGGTTACCTTTCCGCTTCGCGGTGCAGGCGGGAACGAAAAACGGATGGCCGCATTGTCTATTTCATCAATGCTTATTCTGTCCATTTTGTTAAGCTGCTTAATCCTCGACTGTACCTGTTTTGCTTTGGAAGCTTTATAACGGAAACGTTCGATAAACCGTTCAATTTGACGCAACCGGTCTTGTTGGTTGTCAAAAGCCGCTTTCTGTTGGTCAATGCGTTCGTTACGCAGTTCGATGTATTGCGAATAAGGTACCTTGTAATCGTAAATTCTTCCATTGTTGATCTCAATGGTACGGGTGGTCAATGTATCCAGAAAGGTACGGTCGTGGGAAACCAGTATTACCGCTCCTCTGTAAGTAAGCAAAAAACTTTCGAGCCACTGAATAGAATCAATATCAAGGTGATTGGTGGGCTCATCCAAGAGAAGTAATCCGGGTTGTTGCAACAAAAGTTTTGCAAGTTCAATCCGCATTTGCCACCCAAAGCTGAACGTGTTTACCGGAAGCAAAAACTCTTCCTGTTTAAATCCCAGTCCTTTCAACACCCGTTCTGCATTTCCTTCGGCTTTTTCAGCCGACAAAATATCCGTTTGGTGGTTGATTTCGTTGAGCAGTTCAATGAGTTTCAAATAGCTTTTGCTTTCGTAATCGGTTCTTGTTGCAAGTTCAACGGATATTTCTTCCGCTTTCTTTTTCAGCTGATGAACCCGTGTAAAAACCGACAGGGTTTCTTCTATAACGGTTTTGGTGCTTTTAATCTTCTTTTCCTGGGGAAGATACCCGATTTCCGTACCTTCCGGCAAAATAACGCTTCCCGTTTCGGGTTGATACTCCCCGTAAATAATTCTCAGAAGAGTGGTTTTTCCGGCACCGTTTTTCCCGGCCAGGCCTATTCTCTCCTTTGGATTTACGGTAAATGTAATGTCTTTAAAGAGTTTTTCTCCCGCAAATGAAATGCTGATGTTTTGTATTGAAACCACAGGATTTTTTCTGCAAAAATAGCCAGAATCCCCCCATCAAACAAACAAAAAAAGGCCGCCCTTTTGGGGCGGCCTTTTTTATTGAGAGATACTTTCGCTACTGCTATTTGGCAAT
>JALVZH010000200.1 GCA_027022105.1 Bacteroidales bacterium
AGTATCAAACTCAATACAGTGGCAGCACCGCTACCGGCGAGGACTTTAAAAACGTTGTGGAAGATGTTACCGGAAAAGATTGGGACTACTTTTTTGATGAGTGGTATTATGGCGAAGGCTATCCCATTTACGATTTTGAATGGTTTTACGATGACAGTGTGAACGAATTTCATCTATCTTCAACACAATCCACCTCTGCATCCACTTCTTTGTTTCAGATGTTGTTTGATGTTAAATTAACTTTTGACGATGGAACCGATACCATTGTGCGGTTTGAGCAAACCGACAACTACAATTATTTTGTATCCCCGCAGGAGAAAAAAGTGGTTAATGTATCCATCGACCCCGATAACTGGACCATGGAAAAAGTAAGCAGTCTTATTTTGGATGTAAGCAAAAACGAAGAGGGGCTTGCTTATTTTACCATGAGTCCCAATCCTGCCACTGACAGGTTGAATATCTATTTTTCAAACAACACCGGTTTACAAAAAACAGTTACGGTTTATGATTTGTCGGGCAGGGTTCTTTTGCACAAAGTTACCGGTAATTTTAAAACCACCCTTGACGTGTCGCAGCTGTCCAAAGGCACTTATCTCGTTCAGGTGGTTGAAAAAGGAAACCGGTTGGTAAGGAAACTTGTGAAATAGGTTGGTTCCCCATTGCGAGCTCGTTCAGATTTGTAATCTGAACGACGTATCATATTTATAATAAAGTTGTTCTGTCTCTTTAGGATTACAAATCCGAAAGAGCTTGGTAGGTTGGGAGTTATAATTTGTTAGCTCACAGTTACAAACTGTGAGAGGAGGAAAAGAGTTGGTAGTTGCTCACAGTTGCAAACTGTGAGCGGAGTTTAAAATTAGCCCGATATAGTGTTGTAAGTTGGGGTTTTTTAATTTCAAAGTCAAATTCATTTTCACTCCTCCTCCGATAGTTATCGAGCTATCGGATTGGTTCCTCCTAAACTCGTTCAGGTTGTATAAAAGTCAAGCCCTCGGTGTTTAACGAGTAACAATACCGAGGGCTTGACTTTTTTACCATCTCCCATAGCTCCCCCACCCCCCAAAGCTTGTTCAGATTTGCAATCTGAACGAATTAAAAACCAACCGGTTCAGGTCTTTAATAATACAATATTCGATACGCCCTGTATTTTATTTTCTTCATAACCCCGTCAAATTCCTTACCTTTGCCGCTTAAAAAATTAAACATTAGATGAGCAACAAAAACATACGCGTAAGATTTGCACCAAGCCCGACAGGGCCTCTGCATATAGGAGGTGTTCGCACAGCGCTGTACAATTTTCTTTTTGCACGTAAAAACGGCGGAAAATTTATTCTTAGAATAGAAGATACCGATCAAACAAGGTTTGTGCCCGGCGCCGAAGAATACATTATTGAAGCTTTTAAATGGTGTGGCATTGAGTTTGACGAGGGAGTTACTAAAGGGGGAGATTTCGGCCCCTATACACAATCGGAACGTAAAGCCATTTACAAACAGTATGCTGATGAGCTAATTGTTTCCGGTAATGCATATTATGCTTTTGATACCGCTGAACAACTTTCGGAAAAAAGGGCGGCCTTTGAGGCTGAAAAAAAGACCTTTACCTACAATGCCGCCGAGCGGTTAAACATGGGAAACTCACTCAGTCTGCCCAAGGAAGAGGTGGAGAAGCTATTGGAAAGCGGAACCCCCTACGTTATTCGTTTTAAAATGCCTGAAAATGAACAGGTTGTTATGAACGACTTAATAAGAGGAAAGGTTGAGGTTAACACAAGTGTGCTGGACGACAAAATTTTGTTTAAAAGCGACGGGATGCCAACCTATCATCTTGCCAATATTATTGACGACCATTTAATGGAAATATCGCATGTTATACGTGGCGAAGAGTGGCTGCCATCGTTACCGTTACATGTTATGCTTTATCGTGCATTGGGATGGCAGGAGCCTGAATTTGCTCATTTGCCCCTGTTGCTCAAACCTGACGGTCATGGTAAGCTAAGCAAGCGCGATGGTGACAGACTGGGTTTTCCGGTTTTTCCGCTGCAATGGAAAGACCCCAAAACAGGCGAGCTTTCAAACGGATATCGCGAAGAGGGTTATTTTCCGGAGGCTTTTGTAAACATGCTTGCCCTGCTGGGATGGAACCCCGGTGATGAAAGGGAGTTGTTTTCGATGGAAGAACTTATTAATGCCTTTAGCATCGAAAGAGTCAATAAATCAGGCGCAAAATTTGATGCTGAAAAAGCAAAATGGTTTAATCATCAGTATTTAATTAAAAAAAGTAATAGTGAACTTACAGAGGCTTTTATGCCCATTTTAAAAGAACACCATGTTTGGGCCGATAAAGATTTTGTTACACAGGTAATTGCACTTGTAAAAGAACGAGCCACCTTTGTAAAAGACCTTTGGGATCAAAGCTTTTTCTTTTTTGTGCGCCCCGAAGAATATGACCCCAAAGCAGTAAAAAAACGTTGGAAACCGGCTTCATTCCAACAAATGACAGAATTGAAAGAACTGTTGCTTAATACCGACCCGTTTACTACAAGTCATACCGAAGAGGTGGTAAAAAAATGGATTGAGGAAAACGAATACGGAATGGGAATGGTAATGAATGCTTTCAGGCTATTAATTGTTGAAGCATTAAAAGGGCCGCATTTGTTTGATATTATTGCATTGCTGGGACAGGAAGAAACGGTTGAGCGTATTGCAAACGGATTACAGGCACTGGGAAAAAAAGAATAAAACATAAAACTATGTCAGTTATTTCAATTGAGGGCATGGAATTTTTTGCCTATCACGGCTGTTTTAAAG